>JALTZY010000199.1 GCA_027045905.1 Paracoccaceae bacterium | reverse complement strand
AGGCAGGTGCGCGCCTCGAGCGCGACGGCCCCGCCGCCCTGCTCGGCGCCCTCGATCCGGCGACCCGCGCGCGCATCGACACCCGGAACCCCGCACGCATCCTGCGCGCCTGGGAGGTGCAGGCGGCCACCGGGCGCGGGCTGGCCGAATGGCACGACCGAACTCCGCCCCCGCTCCTGCCGCTGAGCAAAGCCACACCGCTACTGATCGCTCCCGAGCACGACTGGCTTGCAGCCCGCATCGAACGGCGCTTCGACGCCATGCTCGCCGCGGGCGTGCTCGAGGAAGCGCGCGCCAACCTCGCCGGCTGGGACCCGACGCGCCCCTCCGCGCGAGCCATCGGCGCACCTGAACTCATCGCTCACCTGCGTGGCAAGATCTCCCTAGAGGCCGCCCGCGAACGCGCCGTCACCGCCACGCGCCAATATGCCAAACGCCAGCGCAGCTGGTTTCGCGCCCGGATGCGCGCCTGGAAGCGCCTGCCCTGGCCCCGAAATGCTCCCTGAACGCCCGTCGCCGGCGCCACCGCCACCGCTCCGAATCGCTCCCTCTTCACCTGAGCCGACCTGGAAGATGAATCGCCCCGGAGCGAAATCACAGCCTCCCGCAGCAGACCGTGCCGCGACCGGCAGACATCCGCACTCGCCTGCCTTCCAGCACCGCCCCAACACGCCCATGTATGTATGGCATTGAATTATAATGGTTTTACCTATCCTCCCTTCCCGCCCGACCCGGCTGCGACGAGAAAGCCACAGACGGGCGAAATTTCAACTTTCCGGATGCGAATCGGGCGACAGGGCGGGAATTTTGCGATACGCCAAGGGCTCAGGATGCGTCTGCCACCTTGACCCGCTGGAAATCGCTGCCCATGAATCAAGCCGACCCGCTGCCGTCTCCGTTTCGCATCATTCCGCTGGCCCGTCTTGCCAAGGGCGGGCGCTGGCGGACCGAAGCCATGCGCAGCTATGGGGCGCCGGTTCTCTACTGGTTCACCCGCGGCCAGGGCCGCATCACCATCGCCGGGCAGACCGCCGGCTATGGCCCGCATAACGCGGTCTTCGTGCCCGCCGGCTGCATGCACGGCTTCGAGATGTCAAGCCAGGTGCACGGGCTGATCATCGTCTTTCCCGCCGGATCGGAAGAGCGCATCGACCTGCCAGATACGCCCCTGCACCTGCGTCTGCGCGAGGCCGAACAGCATCTGGAGCTGACCAAGCTGCTCGAAAACCTGCAAAACGAACTCGATTCCGGCGCTCCCGAGGCCGAAACCGCCATGTTGTGCCATGCGGGCCTGCTCGCGGTATGGCTGCGCCGGCAGGTCAACGAACTCGAGGAAGAGGCCGAGGTCGCCCCCCGCTCCTCCGCCGCCCGACTCGCCGCCGCCTATACCGCGCTGGTGGAAGAGGACTTCCACACCGGCAAGTCGGTGCGCGACTATGCCCGCGAGCTTGGCGTCACCCCGACACATCTCAGCCGGGTCTGCAACAAGGCCTGCGGCCGCCCTGCCTCGGCGATCCTTACCGACCGCGTGCATTACGAGGCCCGGCGCCTGCTCACCGAGACCCACATGCCGATCAAGGACATCGCCGCCGCCCTTGGCTTCGCCTCGCCGGCCTATTTCACCCGCGCCTTTCACAATCACACCGGCGTCACGCCCTCTCAGTTCCGCCGCGGCGGCTGAGCGCCCGCGGCAGCGGTCCGCACTCTGCCCGACCTGCTGCCAACATGGTCGAAAAAGGTTGAAATTTCGTAAATTCCGGTGAGATTTTCCGGTTCGGGATTTGTCCCCGGTTTCGTTGCAATTGCAACATATCTGTCCTATCCTGCGACCGCCACCATCAGGAAGGGAGCGCCCGGATGAAGATCGACCGGATTCACCACGTCGCCTATCGCTGCAAGGACGCGAAGGAAACCGTTGAATGGTATGGGAAAATGCTCAACATGGACTTCGTGCTGGCGATTGCCGAGGACCATGTGCCCTCGACCCACGAGCCCGCCCCCTACATGCATGTCTTTCTCGATGCCGGGGACGGCAATATCCTCGCCTTTTTCGAGCTTCCGACCAAGCCGGAAATGGGGCGCGATCCGAATACGCCGCCCTGGGTGCAGCATATTGCCTTCAAGGTGAAAGACCGCGCACAACTCCTTGAGTTCAAGGAACATCTCGAGAAGAATGGCGTCGAGGTTCTGGGCGTCACGGACCACTCGATCTTTCATTCCATCTATTTTTTCGACCCCAATGGCCACCGGGTGGAGCTTGCCAGCCCGGACCCGGAAGAAGAAGCCCTGCTGGCGCGCCTCGACGCGGTCAAGTGGGACATGCTCGAAGAATGGTCGCGCACGAAGAAGGCGCCCAGACACGCCGACTGGCTGCACGAAAAGGAGCTTTCCGGCCTGCGCTGAGGCTCTATTCTGGGGGCATGGATGAGCGATTCGCCCCCCTGTATGCGCGGCCCTGTTACGTGGTGATCTTCACCAGCCAGTTGTCTGACGACACAGCCGGCTACGAGCGGATGGCCGCGCGCATGGCCGAGCTTGCGACCGGGCAGCCAGGCTATATCGGGGCGGAATCCGTCCGCGATTCCAATGGGTTTGGAATAACCGTCAGTTATTGGCGCGACGCCGATGCGCTGGCAGCCTGGAAGCGGAACGTGGAGCATCTCGCCGCCCAAGAGCTGGGCAAGGCGCGCTGGTATCGCCACTACGCGCTGCGCGTCTGCAAGGTCGAGCGTGCCTGTTGCGGCCCCGGGAAGGACTAGGTCCTGTTGACAGATGCCTGAACCACAACCTGATGGCCACGACGTCGAGGAATCCCAGGAAGCTGGCGGCCGTCTTGTCGTAGCGGGTTTGACCTGCCCCCCGCCAACGCCCGCATTTTGAAGTAGAGTCTGCCCGATCAGAAAGGAGCAGACGCATGCGAAAGAGCCGTTTCACGGAGGCGCAAATCATTGCAATGATCAAGGAACAGGAG
>JALTZY010000198.1 GCA_027045905.1 Paracoccaceae bacterium | reverse complement strand
CCCCCCGGGCCGCCCCCCGGGCAAGATCGAGGCGCACCACGTCGCGCCCGCTCGGCCCGTCGATCAGCCGCACTGCCCGGCTCGTCACGGCACGCCTGCGCGCTTCCTCGCCAAGCCCCAGCGCGTCGAGCACCGCGACCCCGTTGGGGCTGATCTGCAGCCCGGCGCCGACCTCGGCGATCTCACCCGCCTGCTCCAGCACCCGCACCGCCGCGCCGCGCCGAGCGAGCGCCAGAGCCGCGGCTAGCCCGCCGATCCCGGCACCGATCACGGTGACTTCCTGACCCTTGAGCATCCTGCCCCCCGATATGAATACACCGGAGCAACATGCTCCGGTGCCCGTTACGTCAGCCTCTCATGTGCCGTCTGCGCATATCGTTCGCACATCGCGCCCCTCAGTCGTCTCGGTGCACTCTTTCGCGCCTTTCATGCAGCTCCTGGGCCTCGAGGCTCATGGTGGCGATGGGGCGCGCATCAAGCCGCTTGAGCGAAATCGGCTCGCCGGTCACCTGGCAATAGCCGTATTCGCCCTCTTCGATCCGGCGCAGGGCCTGGTCGATCTTGGCCACCAGCTTGCGCTGGCGGTCGCGGGTTCTGAGCTCCAGCGCGCGGTCGGTCTCCTCGCTGGCGCGGTCGGCCACATCGGGGATGTTGCGCGTACTCTGCTGCAGGCCCTCGATCGTGTGCTTGCTCTCATCGAGAATCTCGGCCTTCCAGCGCTCGAGCTTGCGCCGGAAATATTCCAGCTGGCGCTCGTTCATGAACGGTTCGTCTTCGGCCGGGCGGTAATCGTCGGGCAGAAAAGTCTCGGCTTTCATACCATTTTCCTTTTCCTTGCCGGGTGCTCCGTCCCCCCCTCGCATGGGCCGGGCAGGGCATCCGATCTCCTCCACGGCGCTCGTTTACACCCGCATCCGGGGGATGTCACGCCCCAATCGTCCGCCAGCGCCGCCGCGCCGGCCCTTGCCGGGCCCGGTGATGCTTGCCAAGCGGGCACCGTTTCGGTAGCCGAGGGGCAGGCAGACCGGAGAAAGACATGTCCACACGCTTTGAAGGCACCGAGAAATATGTCGCCACCGAAGACCTCAAGGTCGCGGTCAATGCCGCCGTGACGCTGGAGCGCCCGCTGCTGGTCAAGGGCGAGCCGGGCACCGGCAAGACCGAGCTTGCCCGCGAGCTGGCCCGGGCGCTCGGCATGGAGATCATCGAGTGGCATATCAAGTCCACCACCCGCGCCCAGCAAGGGCTCTACGAATACGACGCGGTGAGCCGGCTGCGCGACAGCCAGCTGGGCGATCCTCGCGTCGAAGACGTGGCCAATTACATCCGCCGCGGCAAGCTCTGGGAGGCCTTTGCCGCCGAGCGCCGCGTGGTGCTCCTGATCGACGAGATCGACAAGGCCGATATCGAGTTCCCCAACGACCTGCTGCAGGAGCTCGACCGGATGGAATTCTTCGTTTACGAAACCGGCGAGACCGTGCGCGCGAAGCACCGCCCGGTGGTGATCATCACGTCCAACAACGAAAAGGAGCTGCCCGACGCCTTCCTCAGGCGCTGCTTCTTCCACTACATCCGCTTTCCCGATGCCCAGACCATGGCCAGGATCGTCGAGATGCACCATCCCGGGATCAAGCAGGACCTCCTGCGCGAGGCGCTCAGCCAGTTCTACGAGATCCGCGAGACCCGGGGACTGAAGAAAAAGCCCTCGACCAGCGAGGTGCTGGACTGGCTGAAGCTGCTGCTCGCCGAGGACCTGCGGGCCGAGGATCTCAGGCGCGACGACAAGGATGCGCTGCCGAAGCTGCACGGGGCGCTGCTCAAGAACGAGCAGGACGTGCAGCTTTTCGAACGCCTCGCCTTCATGGCCCGCGGGCGGCGCTGAGGGGGCGCGATTTTTCGCCGAAAAATCGCCCCGCCCGTGGCCGCCTGCCCCGGCGCAACCGTGCCGGAATCAGGCAGCGGGGCGCTCGGCCACAATCCGGCCGCAGCGTTGCAATGATCGCCGGGGCGCAAGCGGTCGCGAATCGACTCGCCACATTGTTGCCATATTCGCACCAATCCAGGAACAACGCTTGTGGCCGCGCCGGCACTGCCCACTACATGTTGAAACGGATTGGCTGAAAATTTGAAACAAACTGTTGATCTGCCCATTTTTGGCCACATTTTTCTTTGTTCCCTCGAGCCTTGCCTGTATCTCTTGGCCCGTGGGGGCCTTGCCCGAGGAGTGGTGCGTTGGGAGACGCCACGATCCGAATAAGGCCATTGGTCGCAGAAGACGAAGCTGCCTGGAGGGAGCTCTGGGCGGGCTGTCTGCGCTTCTGTGAAACCGAAGTCGGCAAGGCGGTCCATACCGCTGCCGACCAGTTCGCTGCCCCCGTCTTCTACCGGCTGACCCGGGCTTTCAATGCCCCCGCGCGCGCATTTCACGACCGCTCCGGTCGGCCAACCTCTTTTCCAGATATGTGAGGCCCTGACATGCGCCACCTGCTCGCCGCCGCTGCCACCGTCCTGCTGCTCGCCTCCTGCGCCCAGGCCCCCCAGGGAAAAGCGCCCAGGGGCGAAGTGGCCGCGCGCCAGGTCTCCCTGCCCGACACGCTGCCGCCGATGAAGGCCTTTGCCAGCGCGCAGGTCCGCCGCCCGATCCGCTCCAATGCCGAGATTTCCGGTGATTTCCTCGACCTCGCCTTTTTCCTCGAAAGCGGCCGGGCGCTGCCGGTGCTGACACGCTTCGAGGGGCCGGTGAGCGTGGCGGTCCGGGGCAATGCGCCGGCGGTTCTGCAGCAGGATCTCGACCGGCTGCTGAGCCGGTTGCGTATCGAAGCGGGGATCGACATCCGCCGCGCCCGCCCCGGCGCGCCGGCCTCGGTGACCTTCGAGGTGATCCCCAAGGCACGCCTGCAGGCGCTGGTGCCGGACGCGGCCTGTTTCGTCGTGCCCAACGTCTCTTCGTGGACCGAATATAGGCGCCTGCAGGCGTGCCTTGGGG
>JALTZY010000197.1 GCA_027045905.1 Paracoccaceae bacterium | reverse complement strand
GATGGGGGCGGCCTTTCTGCACGGGGCGGCAGTGACGATCCACAAGGCGCAGGGCAGCCAGTGGGGCGAAGTGCAGGTCTTTGCCCCCGACCTCTCCGCCGCCGCCTGGGCCGGGCGCGTGGAGGCCGGGATCCCGCTCTGGAAGCGGCTCGCATACGTCGCCATCACCCGGGCAGAGCACCGCCTCCACTGGGTCACCCGCTATGCGCTCGCTCGCCCCGAGCGCCCGCTTGCCACGGGCGACCTGCAAGCCGCCCCCGCCGCCCTGACCCTCACTGCCGAGAGCGACCATGACCCGTAGCATCCTGATCACCGGCGCCTCGAGCGGCATCGGCCGCGCCACCGCCGAACTCTTCGCCGCCAAAGGCTGGCGCGTGGGGCTGGTGGCCCGGCGGGCCGAGAAGCTCGAGGAAATCGCCGCCAGCATGGAGCGCGCCGAGGCCCTGCCTGCCGACCTCACGGACCCGGATCAGGTCGCCCGCACCTTCGAACGCTTTACCCGAAATGGCCAGCGCCTCGACGTGCTGTTCAACAATGCCGGCATCTTCACCCCCGCCGCCCCGATCGACGAGGTAAGCATCGAAAACTGGCACACCGCCATCGCCATCAACCTCAACGCCATGTTCTACTGCGCCCGCGCCGCCTTCGCCCTCATGCGCGCGCAGAGCCCTCAGGGCGGGCGTATCATCAACAACGGCTCGATTTCCGCCCACAGCCCGCGCCCCGGCTCGGTCACCTATACCACGACCAAACACGCCATTACCGGCCTGACCAAGACCATCTCGCTTGACGGTCGTCCCTTCGACATCGCCTGCGGCCAGATCGATATCGGCAATGCCCGCACCGACCTGCTACAGGGCATCATCGACAAGGCGGTTGCCGCCGGCGAGGCCCCACCGCCCACCATGGACGTGCAGGACGTGGCCCGCGCGGTGCTCTACATGGCCGAACTGCCGCCAGAGGCAAACGTGCTGAACATGACCATCATGGCCACGAAAATGGAGTATGTCGGACGCGGCTGAGGCGTCTCCCCTTTCATCTTTCGGCAAATACTCCCGCCGGAGGCACGATTTTTCGCAGAAAAATCGCCCCGCCTCAGCTCTTGCGCAGCACCACCCGGAAAAAGGCTGACGCCCCCCAGCCCGCGGCAATGGCGATGATGAGCGCCATGAGCGCGTAGATCAGCGGTCTTTCATGGGCGAGCGTGTAGATCCAGCGCTCTAGCCCGACCTTGCGCACGGTGATCACGGTCTCGTAATCCGAGACCACCTTCCCGTTGCGGGTCAGGAAAATGCGGGCGCGGTAATCGCCTTCGGTGAGGTTCGAAGGCAGGCTGACCGAGGTGTGAAACAGCGTATCCTGGCTCAGTTCCACTCCGCCGACATGCTTCGAATAGAGCCCGGCCCTTTCGCGGATGCGGATCACGGCCTCGGCGAATTCGGCGAGATTCTCCTCGCCGGCAGCCAGGCGGATCTCGCGGGGGATGGTGATGTGATACTTGAGGTCCTCGTCCTCGCTCAGCACCTCTTCCATCGGTCCGGTCGTGGCCACCGCATAGAAGCTCGGCGCGGCTTCCACCGTCACCGCCTCGGTGTTGATCCAGATCCCGTAGCGCTTTTCCTTCTGGCGCACGGTGATCTCCTGAGACGGGCCCTCGACCACCACGATCACGTTCAGCTTGCCGGTGTCCGGGGCCGGGGCATCGCGTTTGACGGCGCCGAAGATCAGGATCTCGGAGCCCACGAAGGTGGCGTTGATCGAGACGCGGTTCTGGCTGAGCCCGGCGACCACGTCTTCCTGCGCGCCGGCCGGCAGGGCGACGAGCAGGGTGAGAAACGCGAAAATCTTGCCCATGATCTTGCCCATCTCAGTGCCCTCCCGCGCCGATGGAAAACAGCTCGGACGGCTCGATCAGCAGTTCGAGCCCCAGCTTGAGGCAGACCCCGAGCACCATGAGCGACAGCAGGATGCGCAGTTGTTCGGCCTTGAGCCTGGTGCCGATACGCGCTCCGACTTGGGCGCCGATCACGCCGCCCACCAGCAGCAGCACCGCCAGCGCCACATCCACCGTGTAGTTGGTGGTGGCGTGCATGATGGTGGTAAAGGCGGTGACGAAGATGATCTGGAACAGCGAGGTGCCCACCACCACCTTGGTCGGCATCCCGAGCAGGTAGATCATCGCCGGCACCATGATGAAGCCTCCGCCCACGCCCATGATCGCCGCCAGCACCCCGACGACGACACCGACCAGGATCGGCGGCACCACCGATATGTAGAGCCCCGAGACGCGGAACTTCATCTTGCCCGGCAGGTTGTGCAGCCAGGTATGCTTGCGCCGTTTGGGCACGGCGCCGGCCTTGGTGTTGAGGATTGCGCGCAGGCTTTCGACGAACATCAGCCCGCCGATGATCGACAGGAAGGTGACATAGCTGAGCTTGATCAGCAGATCGACCTGGCCCAGGGACTTCAGATAGTTGAACAGCTGGATGCCGAGGAAGGCGCCGATCAGCCCGCCGATGAGCAGCACCACGCCCATCTTCAGATCCACCGTGCGCCGCTTCAGATGCGCCAGCACCCCGGAAAAGGACGAAGCCACGATCTGATTGGCTTCGGTGGCCACCGCGACGGCCGGGGGGATGCCGATGAAGATCAGCAGAGGCGTCATCAGGAAGCCGCCGCCCACGCCGAACATGCCCGAAAGCAGTCCGACCAAGCCGCCGAGACCGAGCAGCATATAGGCATTGACCGAAACTTCGGCGATAGGAAGATAGATTTGCATGGGTGCGCCCCGATTCCGTCAGGAAAGGATGCGCCCCTAAATATGCCTTTTTCAGCATATGTCCATAGGGCAATATTCAGCCCCCCGGAATAATCCGGTGATTGCCCTGCGACATTTCGGAGCGACGGGGCCGGGTGCCGGGGGATCGGAATAGGTCTGAATGGGTGTGCATTGCGATTTTGAACGGGGGGTGGCGGGGTGCCGAAAACAAGG
>JALTZY010000196.1 GCA_027045905.1 Paracoccaceae bacterium | reverse complement strand
GGTCTGCGGTTCGTCGCTGGCCACGGCCTCGACCATGGGGCAGGTGGCGCTGCCGGAGATGCGCAAGCGCGGCTACTCCGACAGCCTCGCGACCGGGGTGCTGGCCGCCGGGGGCACGCTGGGCATCCTGATCCCGCCCTCGGTGATCCTGGTGATCTACGCGATCCTTACCGAGCAGAACATCGTCAAGATGTTCATCGCCGCCCTGGTGCCGGGGATCCTGGCGGCTCTCGGATACATGCTCACGGTGGCGATCTTCGTGCGGCTCGATCCGGGCGCGGCCGATACCGCCGAGCGGGTGCCTTATGCGCAGCGCTTTCGCACGCTCGTGAAGATCTGGCCGGTGGTGGTGATCTTCGCCCTGGTGATGGGCGGGATTGCCGGCGACTGGAACTGGAGCCGCGAGGGCGTGCAGGCGCTCTTTACCCCCACCGAAGGCGCGGCCGTGGGGGCGGTGCTGACCGGGCTTTACGGGGTCTTTACCGGCGGGCTGAACTGGAAGGGTTTTCTCGATTCGATCCTGTCCACGGCCTCGTCGAGCGCGATGATCTTCTTCATCGTGCTGGGGGCGCAGTTGTTCAACTCGTTTCTCGCCTTCACCCAGGCGCCGCAGGACCTTGCCGCCTGGGTCGCCGAACAGGGCTATGCGCCCTACATGATCCTGACCATCATGCTGGTGGCCTATCTTCTGTTTGGCTGCGTGATGGACAGTCTGAGCATGATCCTGCTGACGATCCCGATCTTCTACCCGATCATCGAGGCGCTGGATTTCGGTCTGAGCCCGGAAATGGCCGGGATCTGGTTCGGCATCCTTGCGCTGATCGTGGTTGAGGTCGGGCTGATCACGCCACCGGTGGGGATGAATCTCTTCATCATCAATTCCATGGCCCGCGACATCCCGATCAAGGAAACCTACAAGGGCGTGGCGCCTTTCGTGCTCTCGGACCTGGTGCGGGTGGTGCTGCTGGCGGCCTTTCCCTCGATCACGCTCTGGCTGGTGGGCGTGATGTTCTGAGAGGGGCGTTGAGGCTGGGGGCGATTTTTCTGTGAAAAATCGGCGGCCGCCCGCCGCGGGGGAGGTAAGGAGGGCGGCGGGGCGATTTTGCCGTGGACGGGGCGCGCAACTGGGCCTAAAACCACGGCGTGGCCCAAGTGGCGGAATGGTAGACGCAGGGGATTCAAAATCCCCCGCCCTTGCGGGCGTGTGGGTTCGACTCCCACCTTGGGCACCACACTCCCACCTTGGGCGCCACATTGGCCGGGCCGGTGGGGCCGGGCATTCTGACACCGCTTTTTCCGGGTTTTCCGGTTCTGGTCGGGCGTCGGGCTCTGGTCAGAGCTGTGCGAACTGTTCCCGCCGCCCTGAAAAAACTGAAATCCGCAAACGCGCACCGCCGGGATCGCGGCGGATCCGCCCAGCGGTTCCATTACGCGGGAAAGGCGGGGACGGCTGGCGGAGAGACAGGGATTCGAACCCTGGGAGCCCGTGAAGGCTCAACGGTTTTCGAGACCGCCCCGTTCGACCACTCCGGCACCTCTCCGCGGGGCTCGGGGGCGGTTTAGGGGCAGAAGGCCCCGGAGGTCAAGGGCTTTCCGGGGCAGGAGGGCGGATTTCGCGGCGCTACGCATTTCGGCCGCTTGTCGGCTTGAAACGGAAATCGGACGATCCGGGAGCCCGAGCCGCAACGGGCTCCGAAACGGACTTCTTCGTGGTAACGAATGGTTAACCAGGACCGCCTAGGCTGGAGATCGGAAGCGGGGTTGCAATGTTCTCTTTTTGGTCGCATAACGAAATCTGGAACAACAAGAGAACAAACGCAATGATTGCCGCCCGCAACCATGTGTGAAATAAGGAACAGGAAAATGGCAGCAGCGAAAATTCTGGACATGAAAAGCAAAGACGACGCAAGCAGGCAGAAAGCGCTGGACAGCGCCCTGGCGCAGATCGAGCGCCAGTTCGGCAAGGGCTCGATCATGAAGCTGGGCGGCGACAATCCGGTGACGGAGATCGAATCCACGTCAACCGGCTCTCTGGGCCTCGACATCGCTCTGGGAATCGGCGGGCTGCCAAAGGGGCGGGTGGTCGAGATATACGGGCCGGAAAGCTCCGGCAAGACCACGCTGACCCTGCATTGCGTGGCCGAGGAGCAGAAAAAGGGCGGTGTCTGTGCCTTTGTCGATGCCGAACACGCGCTCGACCCGCTCTATGCGCGCAAGCTGGGGGTCAATCTCGACGAATTGCTGATCAGCCAGCCCGATACCGGCGAACAGGCGCTCGAGATCGTCGATACCCTGGTGCGCTCGGGGGCGGTGAATCTGGTCGTCGTCGATTCGGTTGCCGCCCTGACCCCGCGCTCGGAACTGGAGGGCGACATGGGCGACAGCTCGGTCGGGGTCCATGCGCGCCTGATGAGCCAGGCCATGCGCAAGCTCACCTCCTCCATCGCCCGTACCAAGTGCACGGTCATCTTCATCAACCAGATCCGCATGAAGATCGGCGTCATGTTCGGCAGCCCGGAGACCACCACCGGCGGCAATGCGCTGAAGTTCTACGCTTCCGTCCGTCTCGACATCCGCCGCACGGGTTCGATCAAGGACCGCGACGATGTGGTGGGCAATGCCACCCGGGTCAAGGTCGTGAAGAACAAGCTCGCCCCGCCCTTCAAGCAGGTCGAGTTCGACATCATGTATGGCGAGGGCATTTCCAAGACCGGCGAGTTGCTCGATCTGGGGGTAAAGGCCGGGGTGGTGGAGAAATCCGGCGCCTGGTTCTCCTACGGGGACCAGAGAATCGGCCAGGGGCGTGAAAACGCCAAGGCTTTCCTGCGGGAGAATCCGCAGATCGCCCATGAAATCGAGGACCGGATCCGGGCCGCGCACGGGCTCGATTTCGATGGCGCACCGGACGCGGCGCAAGAGGCCGCCGCCGATCAGGGCAGCCTGCTCGAAGGCTGATTTCCCGCGCAGGGCGGGAACCGGGGGAAAGCGGGATCCGGGGGCGAAGGCTCCGGTCCGCGCCCGGGTCTGTGCCCGCGCATGGGGGTGTTTGCCAATCCGCGGCATGGACTTTATGGACACGGCCACGCGTCCCGGCTAAACCGGGGCCATTGCCCGCTTCGGGCGCAGCAGACGAAAGAGCCATGGCCAGCCTGAACGACATTCGCAGAACCTTCCTGGAATATTTCGAGCGCAACGGGCACGAGGTCGTCCCTTCCTCGCCGCTGGTGCCGCGCAACGATCCGACATTGATGTTCGTCAATTCCGGCATGGTGCAGTTCAAGAATCTGTTTACCGGGGTCGAGAGGCGCGACTATACCCGAGCAACCACGGCCCAGAAATGCGTGCGCGCCGGCGGCAAGCACAACGACCTCGACAATGTCGGCTACACTGCGCGCCACCATACCTTCTTCGAAATGCTGGGAAATTTCAGCTTCGGCGATTATTTCAAGGAGCAGGCGATCCCGCTGGCCTGGAACCTGCTGACGCAGGATTTCGACATCCCGAAAGATCGCCTTCTGGTCACTGTCTATCACACCGATGATGAGGCAGCATCGATCTGGAAGAAGGTCGCGGGGCTTCCTGACGAGCGCATCATCCGCATCGCCAGCAGCGACAATTTCTGGCAGATGGGCCCCACCGGCCCCTGCGGCCCCTGCACCGAGATCTTCTACGACCACGGCGAGCACATCCCCGGCGGCCCGCCGGGCAGCCCCGACGAGGATGGCGACCGCTTCATCGAGATCTGGAACCTCGTCTTCATGCAGAACGAGCGTTTCGAGGACGGCTCCATGGTCGATCTCGAGATGCAGTCGATCGACACCGGCATGGGCCTCGAGCGGATCGGCGCGCTGCTGCAGGGCAAGCACGACAATTACGATACCGACCTGTTCCGCACCCTGATCGAGGCCAGTGCCCAGGCCACCAATACCGAGCCCGACGGGCCGGGCAACGTGCACCACCGGGTGATCAGCGACCACCTGCGCGCAACCTCTTTCCTGATGGCCGACGGGGTGATGCCCTCGAACGAAGGCCGCGGCTATGTGCTGCGCCGGATCATGCGCCGGGCCATGCGCCATGCGCATCTGCTGGGCACCGAGGCCCCGGTCATGCACCGGCTGGTACCGGCGCTGGTACGCGAGATGGGCCAGGCCTATCCGGAACTCGGCCGTGCCCAGGCAATGATCGAAGAGACCCTGCTCCTCGAAGAGACCCGCTTCAAGGCTACGCTTGATCGTGGCCTGCGCCTGCTCGACGAGGCGCTGGAGGAGCTGCCGGAAGGGGCCGACCTGCCCGGCGAGACCGCCTTCCGGCTTTACGATACCTACGGTTTTCCGCTGGATCTCACCCAGGACGCCCTGCGCGAACGGGGCCGGGGGGTCGATGTGGCGGGCTTCGAAGCGGCCATGGCCGAGCAGAAGGCCAAGGCCCGCGCCGCCTGGGCCGGCTCGGGCGAGGCCGCGGATGCGGCGATCTGGTTCGAGATCGCCGAAGCCCATGGGCAGACCGAATTCCTCGGCTATGACACCGAACATGCCGAGGGCCAGATACGCGCCCTGGTGCGTGACGGGGCGCGCATCGAGCGGGCCGAAGCGGGCGAAACGATGCAGATCGTGGTCAACCAGACCCCGTTTTATGCCGAGGCCGGCGGCCAGGTGGGCGACAGCGGGCTGTTTTCCACCGCCACCGGGCGCGGGCGGATCATGGATACGAAGAAGGTTGCCGGAATCTTCATCCATTTCGCCGAGGTGGAGGAGGGCGAGATCAGCGTCGGGCAGGGGGCCGAGCTGATCGTCGATCACCTGCGCCGCAGCGCCATCCGCGCCAATCACTCCGCCACCCACCTGCTGCACGAGGCGCTGCGCCAGGAGCTTGGCGGGCACGTCGCCCAGCGCGGCAGCCTCAATGCGCCCGACCGGCTGCGCTTCGACTTCAGCCACAACAAGGCGCTGACGGCCCGGGAGCTTGAAAACATCACCAACGAAGTCAATGCCTTCATCCGCCAGAACAGCCCTGTCGAGACCCGGATCATGACCCCGGACGAGGCCCGCGAGATCGGTGCTCAGGCGCTGTTTGGCGAGAAATACGGCGACGAGGTGCGGGTGGTCTCCATGGGCATCGCTCCCACGGGCAAGGGGACTGACGGCAATGCCTGGTCGATCGAGCTGTGCGGGGGCACCCATGTGGCGCGCACCGGCGATATCGGCACTTTCGTGATCCTTGGTGACAGCGCCTCAAGTGCCGGCGTGCGCCGGATCGAGGCGCTGACCGGCAAGGCGGCGATCGCCCACCTGGAGGCGGAGAAGCGGCGGCTGGAAGAGGTGGCGGCGGCGCTGAAGAGCCAGCCGGCGGAAGTCCCGGAGCGGGTGCGCGCGCTGGTCGAAGAACGGCGCAAGCTGAGCCAGGAGGTGGTGCAGCTGCGCCGTGAGCTGGCGATGTCCGGCCGTGGCGAGAAGGGCGGAAATGGCAGGGATATCAATGGGGTAAAGATCATTTCAGAAATCCTTGAAGGGGTCTCCGCCAAGGATCTTCCGACGCTGGTGGATGAGTACAAGCGCCGCCTGGGCTCGGGCGCGGTGCTGCTGATTGCCGATGTGGAGGGCAAGGCGGCAGTCGCGGCCGGCGTCACCGACGACCTGACCGGGCGCATTTCCGCCATCGACATGGTAAAGGCGGCAGTGGCCGCGCTCGGGGGCCTCGGCGGCGGCGGTCGCCCGGACATGGCCCGGGGCGGTGCAAAGGATGTGACGAAAGCCGCGGATGCGATTGCCGCGGTGGAAAGATTGTTGGAGGAAAGCTGATGCCCGCGCTCTGGATTGCCCATGTCACGGTCACCGATGAAGAGGCCTATGGAAAATACGCAGCCCTCGCCGGGCCGGCGATCGAGGCTCACGGGGGCTATTTCATTGCCCGGGGGGGGCGCTATGTGCAGCTGGAGGGCAAGGAGCGACCGCGTAATGTGGTGGCGAAGTTCCCCAGCGTCGAGGCTGCGGAAAAGTGTTACCATTCAGATGCTTATCAGGAGGCCCTGAGCCATGCCCGCCATGCGTCGGAGCGGGAATTGCTGATTGTCGAGGTGAGCGAGTAAGGCGGCGGCCGGCCTCGAGCAGGGAAAGTATCCTCGAGCGCTTTTCCGGCCGGCCTCTGGGCCCGTGGGGCATGAAGGCGGGGCATGGAGATTGCCCTGCCGGCCGGGGCGCTCTATGGTCGTGGAAACGGTGCGCAAGGGGGCAGGACATGAAGGATGGGAGCTTCGGGGCCGCTCTCAGGGGCGAGGAGATGCTGCTGGGCTGCTGGCTCAACATGGGCTCGCCGGCAGCGGCGGAAATGGCGGGGATGGCGGGATTCGACTGGGTGCTGATCGACGGCGAACATGCGCCCTATGACGTGGGGGCGATCCTGGAGCAGCTGCGCGTGCTGGCGGCTTTCGACACTGCTGCGGTGGTGCGCGTGCCGGTGGGGGAGGATTGGGTGATCAAGCAGGTGCTCGATATCGGGGCGCGCAATCTGCTGGTGCCGATGGTGGAGACCCCCGAACAGGCCGCCGCCCTGGTCGCGGCCACCCGCTACCCCCCCGAGGGCGTGCGCGGCCTGGGCGCCGATGTGGCGCGGGTATCGGGATACGGGGCGGATGCGGGCTATGTGACCGGGGCCAACCGGAGCATCACTCTGGTAGTACAGGCCGAAAGCCGTCGCGCGCTGGACAATCTGGAAGAGATCGCGGCAGTGGAGGGGATCGACGGGGTGTTCATCGGCCCGGCGGACTTGGCCGCCAGCATGGGTTTTCCCGGGCAGGTGAAGGCCCCGCAGGTGCAGGCGGCAATCGGCGGGGCGATCAGGCGCATCGGTGCGGCAGGCAAGGCGGCTGGGATGCTGGATTTCGATCTCGGGCGGGTGGCTTCCTACCGCGCCGCGGGGCTGCGGATGCTGGCGGTCACCGGCGATGTCGCGGTGCTGCGCCAGGGGCTTGGGCGGATCGCGGCGCAGGCGCGCGCCGGGTAGGGATTCGTCGCGGGGATCCGGCGCCGGCGGGCTGCGACCACCTGACCCTTTTCATCGGGATTGCGAGCGGCTACATCCGGCCCATAACAGCAGGAGCGCGAGATGCAGTTTCAGGATCAGCGGCCGGGGCTTTTCCGGCGTACCCCTCCGGCGGTGTTTCCGGCCATTTTCGGCCTGTTCGGACTGGGCTTGGCCTGGCGGCGGGCGATGGACCTGTTTGCGATCACACCGGCGGCCGGAGACATGATCCTGGGGGCGACGTCGCTGCTTTATCTATTTGCCGTCGCGGCTTACCTGGCGAAGTTCATGCGCCGCCCCGGGGTGCTCGCCGATGATCTCAAGACGCTCCCGGGCCGTGCCGGGCTTTCGGGGATGACGCTGGGGGGGATGCTGTTTTCCGCGGCGCTGATTCCCTTTTCGACCGCCGCGGCGCAAACAGTGCTGTGGCTGTCGGTCGCGCTGCATACGCTGATCGTGCTGATGGTGCTCCGGGCGCTGCTGACCGGCCCGGCGGAGGCGCGCCGGGTGACGCCGGTCTGGCACCTGCTGTTCGTCGGCTACATCATCAGCCCCGTGGCGGCGGTGCCGCTGGGCTATCGCGGCTGGTCCGAGGGGATGCTCTGGGTGACCATGGCCTTTGCCGTGTTCATCTGGGCGATGTCGGCGGCCCAGGCGCTGAGCAGGCCGATGCCCGCGCCTCTGCGTCCGACGCTGGCCATTCACCTGTCGCCGGCGGCGCTGCTGGGCACGGTCTCCTATCTCCTGGGATATGTTTCGCTGGGCTATGCCTTCGGCATCCTGTCGATTCTGATTCTGACTGCCTTGGTCCTGCGGACGCGCTGGGTGACGGAGGACGGGTTTTCGGCGCTGTGGGGGGCGTTCACCTTTCCGCTGGCGGCCTTTTCGACGCTGATGCAGATCATGGGCGGCAAGGGCGAGGGGGAGATCTTCGCCACTCTGGGCGCCGTTTCGCTGGTCGCCGCAAGCCTGCTGATCCCCTTCATCGCCTATCGCGTGATGAATCTCTGGGCCACCGGCAAGCTGGCGGTAAAGACCAACGCCGCTCAGGCCTGAAGGCAGCGGCAAAGCAGCGGGGGGTGCTTTTGGGCTGGGCATGGGAGCCGTGCCCTGCTACAAGGCCCGCATGAAACGTGAATGCCGCACCATTATCTGCTGCATTACCTGCTGACATATGTCAGGCGGGCCGGTTCATCCTTTCCTCACGGATCAGATTTGGCAGGCTCGTCCGGCGCCAGGAAAGCCCGTGCGAGGATCATATGGCCGAGATAAAGCTCTATAATACGAAGGCGCGCAAAAAGCAGGTCTTTACCCCGATCGACCTCGACAATGTGCGCATCTATGTCTGCGGCCCCACGGTTTATGACCGCGCGCATCTGGGCAATGCGCGGCCCGTGGTGGTGTTTGACGTGCTCTATCGGCTCTTGCGCCATGTCTATGGGCCGGAGCATGTGACCTATGTGCGCAATTTCACCGATGTGGACGATAAAATCATCGCGCGCGCGAAGGAAACGGGGCGCGAGATCGGCGACATCACTCGCGAAACCACGCAATGGTTTCTCGACGACATGCGCGCGCTTGGAGCGCTGGAGCCTAACCACATGCCGCGGGCGACCGAATATATCGACGCCATGCAGGCGATGATCGGCGATCTGATCGACAAGGGCCATGCCTACGCGGCCGAGGGCCATGTGCTCTTTGCCGTGGATAGCTACCCGCAATATGGCGCGCTTTCCGGCCGGTCGGTGGGGGACATGATCGCCGGCGCGCGGGTGGAGGTCGCGCCCTACAAGCGCAATCCGATGGATTTCGTTCTGTGGAAGCCCTCCACCCCGGACCAGCCCGGCTGGAACAGCCCCTGGGGGCGCGGCCGGCCCGGCTGGCATATCGAATGTTCGGCCATGTCCTACGAGCTTCTGGGGGCGCGTTTCGATATCCACGGGGGCGGCAATGACCTGACCTTCCCGCACCATGAGAACGAAATTGCGCAAAGCTGCTGTGCGCACCCGGCGCCACAAGGTGAAGAATGTTTTGCAAAATACTGGCTTCACAACGAAATGTTGCAGGTCGAGGGGCGCAAGATGTCCAAGAGCCTGGGCAATTTCTTCACCGTTCACGACCTGCTCGAGCAGGGCGTGCCCGGTGAGGTGATCCGCTTCGTGTTCCTCTCTAGCCACTACCGCAAGCCGATGGACTGGACCGAGAAGAAGCGCCGCGCGGCGGAGGCGACCCTGCGCAAGTGGCGCGGGCTGGTCAGGGGCGTGGAGGCGACGGAAGTGGACGCTCGGGCGCTCGCCGCGCTCGCCGATGACCTCAACACCGCCGGCGCGCTGGCCCGCCTGCATGAGCTTGCCGCGGCGGGCGAGGCCGGCGCGCTCAGGGCCACGGCGGCGCTGCTGGGCCTGCTCGAAGAGGGGCAGGGGGGCTGGGCCGAAGCGGCCTCGGTGGACCTTGCGCCACTGGCCGAACGCCTTGCGGCCCTGCGCGCACAGGCGATGGAGAGCAAGGATTTCTCGGAGGTGGACGCGATGAAGGCGGCGCTGGTTGAAGCCGGGGTCGAAGTGCGCATGTTGCGCGAGGGGGTGGAGCTTGTGGCCGGCCCCGATTTCGCGCCGGAGAATCTGGAGGGGCTGAAATGAGCATCGGCGCGGCGGAGATTCGCCCCAGGCCCGAGGGTGGGTCGGAGGCGAACCGGTTCGCAAGCGAACCGGGACAGGGGAAAAGCTGAATGGAACGTCTCTGCATCTACGACACCACGCTGCGCGACGGCCAGCAGACACAGGGCGTGCAGTTTTCGGTTGCCGAAAAGCAGCAAATCGCTCGCGCGCTCGATGCGCTGGGAGTCGATTACATCGAGGGCGGCTGGCCCGGGGCCAACCCGACCGACAGCGAGTTTTTCGCCGCCCGCCCCGAGACGCGCGCGACCTTCACCGCCTTTGGCATGACCAGGCGCGCCGGGCGCTCGGTCGAGAATGACGAGGTGCTGGCCGCGGTGATGAATGCGGGCACGCCGGCGGTCTGTCTGGTGGGAAAGAGCCATGATTTCCATGTGGAGAAGGCGCTGGGGATCGACCTTGATGACAACCTAAAGAACATCTCTCAAAGCATTGAATATGTGTCGAAAAGCCGAGAGGCCCTGTTCGATGCCGAGCATTTCTTTGACGGCTGGAAGGCCAACCCGGACTACGCGCTCGCCACGCTCTGGGCCGCGCTCGAGGCGGGTGCGCGCTGGATCGTGCTGTGCGATACCAATGGCGGCACGCTGCCCGGCGAGATCGGGCGCATCACCGGCGAACTGATTGCTGCGGGCATCCCCGGCGACCGGCTCGGCATCCACTGCCATGACGATACCGGCAATGCGGTTGCCGGCAGCCTGGCCGCGATCGAGGCCGGGGCGCGCCAGGTGCAGGGCACGCTCAATGGCCTGGGCGAGCGCTGCGGCAATGCCAATCTCACCAGCCTGATCCCGACGCTCTTGCTCAAGGAACCCTTCGCCAGCCGCTTCGAGATTGGCATCACCCGCGAGGCCCTGCGCGGGCTCACGCGGCTTTCGCGCCAGCTCGACGACATCCTCAACCGCGTGCCCCTGCGCTCGGCCCCCTATGTGGGGGCCAGCGCCTTCGCCCACAAGGCGGGGCTGCATGCCTCCGCCATCCTCAAGGATCCGACCACCTACGAGCATGTGGCCCCCGAGAGCGTCGGCAACCAGCGCATCGTGCCGATGTCGAACCAGGCCGGGCAGTCGAACCTGCGCGCGCGTCTGGCCGAGGCGGGCATCGCGGTGGAGCGGGGCGATCCGGCGCTCGCGCGCATCCTCGAAGAGGTCAAGCGGCGCGAGGATCAGGGCTATGCCTATGACAGCGCGCCGGCGAGCTTCGAACTGGTGGCGCTCGAGGCGCTCGGACGGCTCCCGCGCTTCTTCGAGGTCAAGCGCTACCGGGTCACGGTGGAGCGCCGGCGCAACAAGTACAATCGCGAGGTCACCCTCTCCGAAGCGGTGGTGGTGGTCAAGGTCGGCGGCGAGAAGAAGCTCAGCGTTTCCGAAAGCATGGACGCGCAGGGCCAGGACCGCGGCCCGGTCAATGCGCTGGCGCGCGCGCTGGCCAAGGATCTGGGTCCCTGGCAGCGGTTCATCGACGACATGCGGCTGGTGGATTTCAAGGTGCGTATCACCCAGGGCGGCACCGATGCCGTGACCCGGGTCATCATCGACAGCGAGGACGGTGCGGGCCGGCGCTGGTCCACGGTCGGGGTGAGCGCCAATATCGTCGATGCCTCCTTTCAGGCGCTGCTGGACGCGATCAACTGGAAACTGGTGCGCGATACGGGCGATACGGGCGGGGCGGGAAGGGCGGCGGCGGCGCCGGGGTGACGGATGCGCAGGCTGCCCCGCCACCCGCTCTGCGCCATTTTCTGCGGGGGAGAGATGCTTGTCGGCCGGGGCCGGTATGTCTATGGGTTGGGAAAGGCGATTTGAGACAGTCGGCATTGGTGCGATGGAGGGGGGCGGATGTACAGATACGGGATTGTGGTGGCAGGAGCGACCCTGCTTGCGGCCATGGTCGGCGCGGGGGTGGCCCGGGCGCAGGATTGCAGCGATCCGATGGATCAGCACATGATGAACCGCTGCGCCTATGAAGACTGGCAGGCGGCGGATGAGGAACTGAGTGCGGTGTGGAAGCAGGCCATGGCGGTGGTGCGCGACATGGACGAATACACGCCTGCCGGCGAGGCGACAATGTCGCAGAGCCTGCGCGCGGCCCAGCGCAGCTGGATCGCCTTTCGCGACCAGGCCTGCCTGGCCGAAAGCCTGCTGATGCGCGGCGGCTCGGCCCAGGCGATGCTGGAATTCGGCTGCAAGGCCCGCCTGACCCGGACCCGCACCGAAGATCTGCGCATTTTCGCGGACATGTTCTGAAGCGGCGTTGCGGGCGGAGGCGTTTTTTGCGAAGACGCGAAGATGGCTGCCCCCGCCATGCGCGTTTGCCGCGCCGGCGGTCGGCCGGATCAGGGCAGGCCTGGCGGTACTATCGGCAGGCGGGATCGTCACCGGAGCGGTATCGGCCTGAAAGCTGCGGTTCAGCGCATTGATCTCGAAGCGGACCTCTCTTTCGCTCAGCCGCAGCCGGCCCGATTGCCGGTGGCAGCCACGGCCGGGGTGACATATGCGCGCCGGCGCCGGCTCTTGCATCTCGGGGCGGGACTGGGCGGCGGCATCAGCAGCTTGGCCGGGCTTTCGAAAAAGTCGGTGGTGTTCTGGCGCATCGTAACCGCCCGATTGCTACCGCCTGCCTGACACCTAGGCCAGATATTATACTGGGTCGTTATTGACGTCGTTAACGACGTCGTATCAGTCAGGAGCGGGATATGCGTCATGAGGTTATTGTCGGTGTTGAGCGGCGGCGGCGCTGGTCGGATGAGGAGAAGTTGTCGATCTTGCGGGAGGTTGGCATTGGTGGCGCGACGGTGAGTGATGTCGCCCGCCGGCACGATCTGACGCGCCGGCACATTTGACCCTGGAGGCGCGCACTGCGGCGCAAGGGGCTTTGGCCGGGCTCGGGCGGCACGGTTTTCCTGGCGCTTGATGCCGCAGCGGGGCCTCTTCGTTCCGGTCCGTCGGCGGGGCATGAGATGAGCATCGAGATCGTGCTGGGCAATGGCCGCATGGTGCGCCTGAGCGGCGGTCTCCAGGAAGACGATCTTGCCCGACTGATCCGGCTGGTCGAGACGGCATGATCGGGCCGGGCACGGGCGTGCGGGTCTATCTGGCCTGCGGGGTGACCGACATGCGCAAGGGGATCAACGGGTTGTCGGCTCTGGCACAGGACGTGCTGCGCCAGCGGCCCACGGGCGGTGCGGTGTTTGCCTTTCGTGGCAGGCGCGGTGACAGGATCAAGCTGCTTTACTGGGACGGTCAGGGGTTCTGCCTGTATTACAAGGTTCTGGAAAAGGGCCGGTTTTCCTGGCCGAAGGCGGATGACGGGGCTGTTAGGCTGACCTCGGCACAGCTTTCGATGCTGTGGGGTGAGGAGCGGTCGGCGGAGCCGATCGAAAGGTCCGGTGGACCTTTCGAGGGGACGAACGCCCGAAGCGCAAGCGCAGGGCTGGGCAGGATCGACCGGGACGACCGAACCGGGGCGCGCCGCCGGCCCGGGTCGGGTAATTTACCCCACTGTTATTGCTTGTTTTTATGGCATTTCCACGATGCCCATGTTGTCCATGTGCATGTCTGACGCACCCACGGTTCTGCCCGATGATCCCGGCGCTCTGAAGGCGATGATCGTCGCCCGTGCCGGGCGGAAAATGCCAGGATGTCGGCAACCTTGCGAGCCCATGATTTGCTGGTCCAGTCGCAGGGGGAGCTATGCCCAAAAGTTGGTGACGGTGTAATCAGGCGGCATGTTTTTCCTGCTTGATCCCGTCCTTGAATTCAACCCCCTCGATAATTTCTGGCAGGCGAAACGCGCCGTCGAGTTTGCGCCATTT
>JALTZY010000195.1 GCA_027045905.1 Paracoccaceae bacterium | reverse complement strand
TCGCAACCCGGCGTCGGCGATAAATGGTCGCTGTTGGCGGCACGCTCGCCATGCGAGAAAGCAACGCTCAACAACTTACATAAAAAGAACGACACGCCCGGACCACTTGGTTCGGGCGTGTTGCGTGTTGTACGGGCCGACTCTCGATCGCGAAGTGCAAGTGGTATGAACATCTTATATCAAGGTGTGTCGCGGTCGTTTTCGTGTACCACGGCTAGTGTCCTGACTTCGAGATAGCCGCACGATTCTGCTCGACACGGCCGAGGATGGTCTCGGCGTCGGCGGTCCAGACGAAGGGCTTGGCATCGGTGTTGCCTTGGTCGAGGTAGGCCCGGGCCGCCCGCTCCAACGCGGCCACGCTCTTGAACACCACACGCCGCAGCTGCTTGTTCGTTAGAGCCGCGAAGACCCGCTCGACCTGATTCAGCCAACTCGCACTCGTCGGCGTGAAGTGCAGGTGGTATTCGGGACGACGCGCAAACCATCGTTTCACCGCTGGCGTCTTGTGCGTCGCGTAGTTGTCGAGCACGATGTGGACCTGCGTGCCCGGCGGCTCGGTTGCCTTGATCACCTCGTCGATGGTGCACAGGAACCTAAGAAACTCCTGGTGACGATGCCGTCGGTGGCATTCGCCGATCACCACGCCGGTCTTGACCAAGAACGCCGCGAAGAGACTCGATGTCCCGTGACGGTGGTCGTCGTGGGTGCGTCGCTCGGGCGTGCCCGGACGCATCGGCAAGAGCGGCTGGGTGCGGTCGAGCGCCTGCACCTGGATCTTCTCATCCACACACAAAACCACGGCGTTTTCGGGCGGGCTCATGTACAACCCCACGATGTCGCGCACCTTCTCGACGAAGTTCGGATCATGAGAAAGCTTGAAGGTCTCGGCCCGGTGCGGCTGAAGATTGAACGCCTTCCAGATCGTGTGCACACTCGAACGCGAGATGCCGCTGGCCCGCGCCATCGAACGCAGGCTCCAGTGCGTCGCGTCCGGCGGCTTCTCTTCGAGGGTCATCCGCACCACCTCGGCGATCTTCTCCCGGGTGATCGTCGGCTTGACGCCCGGCCGGGGCTTGTCGCGCAGGCCGGCGATGCGGTCGGTCAGGAATCGTTTGCGCCATGCGCCACTTGAAGACGGTCTGCTCGCGCATGTCGAGCTTCTCGCCGATGGCCGCGTAGGTCCAGCCGGCCTCGTCGAGGAGCACGACTTTGCAGCGTGTGGCCAGCCCGTGCGGCGTACTCGGCTGCCGCACCAACCGCTCCAGCTCAGTCCGCTCTTGATCCGTCACCCGAAGTGGTTCCCGCGTGCTCATCGTTCGGCTCCAGAGTACCTGAGAGTCGATACGAGACCCGACACACAACGGTTGCGCCTTTTTTTATGTCAGGACACGAGAGCGTGTTGCACCACTCTGTTCTGGACGCCGACGCTGAGCGTGCGAAGCGTCGGATGGGGATCTTTCGGGCGCCCCCGACCCGAGACTTCGGCTGCCTGCGCAGCCTCAGTGTCGGCGTCCGGTTTCGGTTGCAGCCTGTTCCTCGGCTGATGCCAATGACCGCACCCAGATATTGCGGAACCGCATCGGGTTGCCGTGGTCCTGGAGCTTGATCGGTCCCTTCGGCGCGTGCGGCGAATAGCTCGCCACCGCTCGGTGGGCGGTCCGCCCGAGAAACTCTTGCCGATGCTGCACGACGACCCCGTTGTGCAGCACCGTCACGAATGCCGGCTTCTCCAGCGAGCCGTCGCGTGCAAACCGGGGGGCCTCGAAGATGATGTCGAAACTCTGCCACTCGCCCGGCCCCCGGCTGGCGTTGACCATCGGCGGGTACTGCCCATACAACGCCGCCGCCTGCCCGTCGGCGTAAGTCCGGTTCTCATACGAATCGAGAATCTGCACCTCGTACATCCCGAGGAAAAAGACGCCCGAGTTGCCTCGTCCCTGCCCTGTGCCTGTCACGACCTTCGGCGTGGCCCATTCGATATGCAGCTGACAGTCGCCGAAGTGTTCCCGCGTGAGCAGATCCCCCGAGCCCGGCTTGACCTGCATCGAGCCGTCCTCCTTGACGATCCACTCGGCATCGCGTCCATCGCCATGCTGCCAGGCGTCGGTGCTTGTGCCATCAAAGAGCACGACCGCATCGCTCGGCACCGGCGCAGGCGCATCAGCCGACCCGGGATCGACCACCGGCGGATTGGGCCGATCCTTGTCGTGCACCTTCCACGCCTGCCCGGGGAGCATCGGCGTATCGGTATACCCGACCCCCTGTGCCAAGGCCGCACTCGAGATCGACGCAACAACAAAAAAAGCAACGAAGGGGCGGGGTGTCGGGCGCATCGGGGATTCTCCAATATCGAGGACATCAGCAGCCATCCAGCACGCGAGACAGCGCTGATCGTCTCCCCAGTGTATCTGCGTTTCCAGGAGGGCGGGCTTTCCAGCCCCCCTCAGCACCAACCCGCATTGTTCCGAGGCTCCTCTTTGCTATGCTCCTCTCCATGCTTTCTCTTGCGCTTTGGCTCAATCTCGCCCGCTCTGGAGGTACGCTTGTGAGCCGATGTCTGGGGTGCATGCAAGGGGTCGCTTTGCTCAGCGAGGTCCACCCCCTCGGCGTCCGTATGATCGACCCGGCCGAACAGGCCCGCCGATGGCACAACCTCCTCACACCAGCCGAGATGCCCGCCTGGCGCAGCGGCCGGGGGCGGTACGACGAACTCCTCGCCCTCCTCGCCCAGCGTGCGCACGCCCAGGGCAAGACGCTTCTCCTCCGCGACTGGTCGCACCTGGACTATCTCGGCACCCCCTTCACCGAGCCGAGCCTGACCAGCCGATCTTCCCAACTGCTCAGCCCGAGATTCACCCTCCGTCGTTTTGCGACCGTCCGCCACCCGGCCGACCAGTGGGTGAGTCAGCAGCGGCTCGACATGCTGCGGGGGCAGGTCGAGCCGGCCGTCTATCTCCGCGGCTGCCGGGCGTTTGCCGAGCTGGCAGCCGAGGTCGGCTTCGTCCGCTACGAAGATTTCACCCACAACCCCGATAC
>JALTZY010000194.1 GCA_027045905.1 Paracoccaceae bacterium | reverse complement strand
TCTGCGGTGACGGCTTATGTACACCAGCTGGGCGGTGGCGAATAGGCCGGTCAGCTAGACGAGACCCGGGGCCTCACTCCCCGGCAGGCACCGACCCTTGATCCTGTTCGCGCGTTTCTCCGGGGTCGGTGCCGCTCTTATAGTATAGGGGCGGTGCGGTGCAGGCCGCGCCGCTTCGTCGTCTGCGGCGCTTTCGGAGCGGGGGTGTCCGGGGCAGGACCCGGCGGGATTGCGGAGCAGCCGACCGCAGAGGTCCGGGATGTCTTGCCGGCGTATCCGGGGCTTGCCGCGCCGGTTTGTCGCGGTGAATTCCCGGGCGGACGGGCTCATATGCGAGAGGTCAGGATATCTATTGATCCACGTCAAGGATTGCGAAACCTGTGGTCCCTATATGGGGGCCCACGCGAAACACAGGATCGGATCGACCAATGGCCAATGATGAATCCACCGGCAAACTCTACGCTCCGCGCGAACCCGTCTTTCCTCGCCGTGTCAGGGGCAAGTTTCGCTCTCTGAAATGGATCATCATGGCCGTTACTCTGGGCATCTATTACCTGACGCCCTGGATCCGCTGGGACCGGGGGCCGAACCTGCCCGACCAGGCGGTCCTGATCGACCTTGCAAATCGCCGCTTTTTCTTCTTCTGGATCGAGATATGGCCGCATGAGTTCTATTTCATCGCCGGGCTGCTGATCATGGCCGGCCTCGGCCTGTTCCTGTTCACCTCGGCGCTGGGGCGGGTCTGGTGCGGCTATGCCTGCCCGCAGACGGTGTGGACCGACCTGTTCATCCTTACCGAGCGCTGGATCGAGGGCGATCGCAATGCACGCATCCGCCTGTGGAAGTCGAAATGGGACGCGCGCAAGTGGCGCTTGCGCCTGTTCAAGTGGGTCGTCTGGCTGCTGATCGGGCTTGCCACCGGCGGGGCCTGGATATTCTACTTCGCCGATGCGCCGACCCTGCTCAAGGACTTGGTTACGGGTCAAGCGCACCCGATTGCCTATCTGACCATGGCGACTCTTACCGCCACGACCTTCTTCTTCGGTGGGGTCGCGCGCGAGCAGATCTGCATCTATGCCTGCCCCTGGCCGCGTATCCAGGCGGCGATGATGGACGAGGATACCATCACCATCGGCTACCGGGAATGGCGCGGAGAACCCCGCGGCAAGGGAAAGAAGCGTGAAGGTCTGGGCGATTGCATCGACTGCAATGCCTGCGTGAATGTCTGTCCGATGGGGATCGATATCCGCGACGGCCAGCAACTGGAGTGCATCACCTGCGGCCTGTGCATTGATGCCTGCGACGAGATGATGACCAAGGTCGGCAAGCCGACCGGGCTGATCGGCTACATTGCCCTCAAGGACGAGCCGCTGGAGCGCGCAGGCAAGGAGCATCTGCCGGTGACCAGGCATATTTTCCGCCCGCGCACCATCCTCTATACGGTGCTGTGGGGCGGCGTGGGTATTGCCCTGCTGGTGGCGTTGTTCATTCGTCCGGCGATTGACCTGACCGTGCGTCCGGTGCGCAATCCGACCTATGTGGTTCTGTCCGATGGCTCGGTGCGCAACACCTACGATGTGGGCATTCGCAACAAGCACGGAACCGACCGCCCCTTCTATTTCTCCCTGGGAGAGGAGACGAACCTGACCATCCGCCTGGAGGGAGAGGAGGGGGTTTCCGTTGTCGCGCCGGCGGATTCCGAGTATAAGCAGCGTCTCTACCTGATCGCGCCGGCCGGCTCGCCCGAAGCCATGCGTGATCGTACCGAGGTGCGCATCTGGGTGACGGATGGCGAATCCGGAGACCGCGCCTTCAAGGATACGGTGTTCAACGGGAAGGGTGACTCACCATGACAGAGCAAGCTTCGCGCCGGAAGAGAGAGCGGGAGTTCACCGGGCGGCACATGCTCATCGTCACCCTGAGCTTCTTTGCGGTCATCATCGGAGTCAACCTGTTCATGGCGATCAAGGCGATCGGCACCTTCTCCGGGCTCGAAGTCAGGAATGGTTATGTCGCCAGCCAGCAGTTCGACGCCAATCGCGCCGCGCAGCTGGCGCTGGGCTGGACCGCGATTGCCGGGCTCGACGGGCCGGAGCGCCTGCGCCTCGACTTCACCGACCGGGAGGGCGGCTTCGTCGCCGCCGAAAAAATCGCTTCGATCGAGGCCAGCATCGGGCGGCCCACCGAGCGCGACGAGGACCAGGAACTGGCCTTCGAGCGCATGCCCCAGGGCTATTACCTGGCCCCCATCACTCCGCTCAACCCGGGAAAGTGGTACCTGCGCCTCAAGGCATATGCGGCTGACGGCACGCTGTTCCAGCAGCGCCTGCAGATATATATCTCGGAGCAATAGCCATGGCGGCGCCGGTTTCAGCCTGTCCGGCCTGTACCGCCGCGCCGCTGGCCGAGGAAACGGCAGGCGGGACCTACAAGGGCGACGGGCGCGAGGCCCGGCGCATCATCCTGTCGCTGCCCGGCATCCATTGCGCCGCCTGCATTGCCGGGGTCGAGGCGGGGCTTTCCCGCCAGCCGGGGGTGCGCCAGGCGCGGGTCAACCTGACCCTGAAACGCGCCACCATCGACGCGGACCCGGGCACCGATGCGCAGGCGCTGGCCGAGTATCTCACCTCTCTGGGCTATGAGGCCTACGAGCTGGACCCCTCTCAGATCACCGCCCAGGGTCTCGACCGGCGCGGACGCGATCTGCTGATGCGCCTGGGGGTGTCCGGCTTTGCCATGATGAATGTCATGCTGCTGTCGATTTCGGTCTGGTCCGGTGCCACGGATGCCACCCGCGACCTGTTCCACTGGATTTCGGCGGCGATCACCCTGCCGGCCATTGCCTTCTCCGCTCAGATATTCTTCACCTCGGCCTGGAGCGCACTGCGCGCCGGGCGGCTGAACATGGACGTGCCGATTTCCCTGGCGATCCTGCTCGCAGTCGGCCTGTCGCTCTATGAAACCGGCCAGTCGGGCAAGCACGCCTATTTCGACGCTGCCCTTTCGCTCACATTTTTCCTGCTCGCCGGACGTTACCTTGACCATCGCACCCGCTCCATCGCGCGGTCCGCGGCCGAGGAACTGGCGGCACTGGAAGTGCCGCGGGCGACAAGGCTGACGGAGGAGGGCGAGGAAACGGTGCCGGTGGCCGAACTTCTGCCCGGCGACCGGGTGCGGGTCGTGCCCGGCGCGAGGGTGCCGGTCGATGGCGTGGTGGTGGAGGGCGAAAGCGAGCTCGACAGTGCCCTGCTTACCGGCGAAAGCGATCCCGTATTTGCCGGACCCGACAGCCGGGTAAGTGCCGGCGAGGTGAATCTCACCGGCCCGCTGGTGGTGCGCGTGACTTCCGCCGGCGGCGACACCAGCCTGCACCGCCTGGCCGAACTGGTGGCCCTCTCCGAAAATGCCCGCAACCGCTATACTTCTCTGGCGGACAAGGCCGCCGGGCTCTATGCGCCGCTGGTGCATATCCTGGCGGTTCTGGCGGGGCTGTTCTGGTATTGGTATTCCGGCGGAGACCTGCGCCTGTCCGTAGGGATCGCCGTGGCGGTTCTGATCATCACCTGCCCCTGTGCCCTGGGTCTCGCGGTCCCCGCTGTCACCACGGCGGCTTCCGGACGGCTCTACCGGCAGGGGATGCTGCTGAAAAGCGCTACGGCGATCGAGCGGCTCGCCGAAGCCACTCATGTGGTTTTTGACAAGACCGGCACCCTCACCGAGGGCAAGCTGCGCCCGGACAACCTGGATCATGTGGCGCGCGAAGACCTGGCCCTGGCCCTGGCTCTGGCCGAGGGCTCGGCTCATCCGCTGGCGGCAGCCCTTGCCGGCGCGGCGCGCGAACTGGGCGTGACGCCCGCCGATATCAGCGACATGCGCGAGCGCCCGGGCCACGGCATCGAGGCTGTCTGGCAGGGCCGGCGGGTACGTCTGGGCCGGGCCGAATGGGTCGGCGCCACGCCTGAAACCCGCACCGCCACCTTTCTTTCCGTCGGCGAACGGTGCCTGGCCTTTACCTTCACCGATGCGCTGCGCCCGGGCGCCGGCGAGGCTGTCGCCGCGCTCAAGGCGCAGGGGCTGGGGGTCACCCTGCTGTCGGGCGATGCGCCCGGCGCGGTGGAGGCCATCGCCCGCGAACTGGGGATCGACGACTGGCATGCGGGCGTCCTGCCCGAGGACAAGGCCCGCATGGTCGCCGACATGGGAGCGGTCGGCGAGCGTGTCCTGATGGTGGGTGACGGGCTCAATGACACCGCCGCCCTGGCCGCGGCACATGTCTCGATCTCGCCCGCTTCGGCGCTCGAAGCTACCCGGGTGGTCTCCGACATGGTGCTTCTCGGCACCTCTCTCGCGCCTTTGGGCGATGCGGTGGAACTGGCCCGCAATGCTACCCGCCGGATCCGCGAAAACTTCAGCATAGCGACCTTTTACAACATCGTTGCCGTACCGCTGGCGGTGGCGGGCTTTGCCACCCCGCTGGCCGCGGCCCTGGCAATGTCGTTCTCCTCCATAACCGTATCGCTCAATTCCCTGCGCCTGATCTGGGAGAAACGCTCGTGAACGTGCTGATATACCTGATTCCCGCTTCGCTCCTCCTCGGCGGCTTCGGCCTTGTCATGTTTCTCTGGACCCTGCGCAGCAATCAGTACGATGACCCCGAGGGTGACGCCAACCGCATCCTGTCGGACCGCTGGGACGACAGGCCGCCTGAAGATTAGGCTCAGGACTCATCAATCCCACGTTCACAGTCCAGCGGATTTGTTTCCTGAACAGGCGCAAGACCGCAGTAATAGTGGTGCTATTTTCAATCTCTTGCGACGCATTCAGGGAGCAAATCCGCCGGGCCCGCAGGGCGGCGCAGGCACTTCATCTCAGGGGTCTTTTGCCCTTGGAAAGGAGGGCCACCCTGTCCGGCGGGCAAAAAACCTGATATTTCGCGCCTCAAGTCGCTCTGAGCGCGGGGTTGATGGATCCTGGGGCTAGACGACTCGCGCCACCAGCTTCTTCTTGATCTCGGCGATTGCCTTGGCCGGGTTCAGCCCCTTGGGGCAGGTCTGGGTGCAGTTCATGATCGTGTGGCAGCGATAGACCCGGAACGGATCCTCGAGCTCGTCGAGCCGCTCGCCGGTGGCCTCGTCGCGCGAGTCCTCGAGCCAGCGTTCGGCCGCGAGCAGCGCGGCAGGGCCGAGATAGCGGTCGGAATTCCACCAGTAGCTGGGGCACGAGGTCGAGCAGGAGGCGCACATGACGCATTCGTAGAGGCCGTCGAGCTTCGCCCGATCCTCGATCGACTGACGCCATTCGCGCTCGGGCGCCGGGCTGCTCGTCTCGAGCCAGGGGCGGATCGAGGCATGCTGGGCGTAGAAATGGGTGAGGTCCGGGATCAGGTCGCGCACCACCTCGGTATGGGGCAGGGGGTAGATCCTGATATCGCCCTTGACCTCGTCCATGCCGAAAATGCAGGCGAGATGGTTCTGCCCGTCGATATTCATCGCGCACGACCCGCAGATCCCCTCGCGGCACGAGCGGCGGAAGGCAAGGCTTGGGTCGATATGGGTCTTGATCCAGATCAGCGCGTCCAGCACCATCGGGCCGCAATCGTCGGTATCGACGAAATAGGTGTCGATGCGCGGATTCTCGCCATCCTCCGGCACCCAGCGATAGATCAGGAACTTGCGCAGATTGGTGGCGCCTTCCGGTCTGGGCCAGGTCTTGCCGACCCGGATGCGGCTGTTTTTCGGGAGTGCGAGTTCAACCATCTGCTTCTCTCCTCAATAGACGCGCTTCTTCGGCTGGATCTTCTCCGGGTCGATCCCGCCCGCTTCGGGCGGCGTCAGCGGCTCGGTCACCACCGGGCGGTAGCTCAGGGTGACCCTGGTGCCGTCAACGCGGGCGATCGTGTGCTTGCGCCAGTTCTTGTCGTCGCGCTCTGGATAGTCTTCGCGCGCATGCGCCCCGCGGCTTTCGCGGCGGGCGAGCGCGCCGTTGATGGTGGCCAGCGCATTGGGCATCAGATTGGTCAGCTCCAGCGTCTCCATCAGGTCGGTGTTCCAGTGCAGCGAGCGGTCGGTGACGTGCAGATCGTCGAGCCGGGCGGCGATCGCGGTCATCTTTTCGACACCCTCGGCCAGCGTTTCCTCGGTGCGGAAAACGGCGGCGTCGTCCTGCATGGTCTTTTGCATCTCCAGCCGCAATTCGGCGGTGGGCACCGCGCCGTCGGCGTGGCGGATCGCGTCGAAGCGGGCGATGATCCTGTCGATCCGTGCTCGCGGCGCCTGTGGCACCGCGCCCCGCCGGTCCACCACCTCGCCCGCGCGAATCGAGGCGGCGCGGCCCAGAACGACCAAGTCGATCAGGCTGTTGGAACCCAGCCGGTTGGCACCGTGAACGCTGGCGCAGCCGGCTTCGCCCACCGCCATCAGGCCGGGCACGACGCGGTTTGGGTCGTCTTCGGTGGGGTCGAGCACCTCGCCCCGGTAATTGGTCGGGATGCCGCCCATGTTGTAATGCACCGTGGGCAGCACCGGGATCGGCTCGCGGGTCACGTCCACCCCGGCGAAGATCTTCGCGCTTTCGGAGATGCCGGGCAGGCGCTCGGCCAGCACCTCGGGCGGCAGGTGGCTGAGATTCAGATGGATATGGTCCTTGTTCGGTCCGACCCCGCGGCCCTCGCGGATCTCCAGCGTCATGCAGCGGCTGACCACGTCGCGCGAGGCCAGGTCCTTGTAGGTCGGCGCATAGCGCTCCATGAAGCGCTCGCCTTCCGAATTGGTCAGGTAGCCCCCTTCGCCACGCGCACCCTCGGTGATCAGCATGCCCGGGCCGAAGATGCCGGTGGGATGGAACTGCACGAATTCCATGTCCTGCAGCGCCAGCCCCGCGCGCGCCACCATGCCGGCCCCGTCGCCGGTGCAGGTATGCGCCGAAGTGCAGTTGAAATAGGCCCGCCCGTAGCCGCCGGTGGCCAGCACCACGAGCTTGGCATTGAAGCGGTGCAGCGTGCCGTCGTCGAGCTTCCAGGCCATGATGCCGGTGCAGGCCCCGTCGTCCATGATCAGGTCGAGCGCGAAATACTCGATGAAGAATTCGGCGCGCTGTTTCAGGCTCTGGCCATAGAGCGTATGCAGCATGGCATGCCCGGTGCGGTCGGCCGCGGCGCAGGTGCGCTGCACGGGCGGGCCTTCGCCGAATTCGGTGGTATGACCGCCAAAGGGGCGCTGGTAGATCTTGCCCTCTTCGGTGCGCGAGAACGGCACGCCGTAATGTTCGAGCTCGATCACAGCCTGGGGGGCCTCGCGGGCAAGGTACTCCATGGCGTCCATGTCGCCCAGCCAGTCCGAGCCCTTGATCGTGTCATACATGTGCCACTGCCAGTGATCCGGCCCCATGTTGCCCAGGGATGCGGCGATGCCGCCCTGGGCGGCGACCGTGTGGCTGCGGGTGGGAAAGACCTTGGTCACACAGGCCGTGCGCAGGCCCTGTTCGGCCATGCCCAGGGTGGCGCGCAGACCCGCGCCGCCGGCGCCCACCACCACCACGTCATAATTGTGCGTTTCCACTTCGTAAGCTGCCATGTCGAACCTCTCAGGCGCCAAGGGCGATTTTCAGGATGGCGAAGATGCCGGTCAGTGCGAACAGGGCTGTCAGCAGGCGGATCGCGATGATCAGGAAGGTGCCCTTGCGTCCGTGCACATAATCCTCGACGATCACCGTCAGGCCCTGAAACAGGTGCAGGAAAGCGGTGATCACGAAGGCCAGGGCGACCAGCGCGTTGGACGGGTTGGCATAGGTGGCGCGCACCTCCTCGAAGCCTCCTCCGAGGTTGCGGGCAAAGGTGATCACGAAGGCCGGTGTCAGAAACAGGAGCGCCACCGCGGTAATGCGCTGCTCCCAGAAATGTCCGGTGCCGCTGCGGGCGCTGCCCAGCCCGGCAACCCGGGCGCGGGGGGTGCGATAGGAAGTCATGGTCAGGCTCTCCCGTGCTAGAGGGCGAACAGGGTCAGGAGGGTCAGGAGCAGGGTGGCGCCGATGGCCGCGTACCCGGTCTGGCGCACCCGCTTGCGGCCCATATGCGCGCCGGTATCCCACACCAGGTGGCGGATTCCATTGGAGAAATGGAACCACAGCGCCAGCGCCGACAGGCCCAGCAGGATGTCGCCTGCCCAGGAGGTCAGAAGCCCGTTGACAAAGGCGAAATACGCTTCGGATGTCGCCGCGGCCAGGAACCACCAGACGATCAGGGCCGCGCTTCCGGCCATGGCCGCTCCGGTGATCCGGTGGGCGATCGAGAGCACGGCGTTAAGCGGCATCCGGTAGATCTGGAGATGCGGGGACAGCGGGCGGGCGCCCGTTTTCATGTCAGACATGTCAGTTCTTCCCATGCAGCGGTATACCGTTTCACAATGCGACGGATCGACGCCGGAGTCACGCACGAAGCGCGGAAAAATCCGGCAGTTTTGGCTGATTTTGCAGAAAAAATTCATACGTGATCACATGAATGTTCGCCGTGATCACATATTCGGAAGATGCGGATAATCTCTTCGCCTCAGGGAGCGATCCTGGCCAGATGATCGGACAATTCCGTGCAGATGATGATCTCGCTCTTGTCGGGATCATAATAGGCATTGACCTCGCCGCAGGGGATGACACTGACCACGATCGGCTCAGGGAGTACCAGCATCCGGTTCAGAGCCTCGATCTCCCTGGTCACATAGCGGGTCAGGTGGCTGTCCTTGTCGAGATACCAGTCCAGCGTGATCGAATCACCCGGGGCTTCCTCGGCCAGTTCCTCCAGCACCCTCTCCCAGGCAAAGCTGGCCAGCTCATATTCCGACGGGCAGGTGTCGGCGCGATCGTCGGGCAGGCTGAAGGCGGCAAGCGCGCCCTTGCGCCCTTCCGGATCGGCGCCGTAATAGAGGCAGGCAAGGTTGTAATAGCGCTGCATGGCGCTGCCGTGCTCATCCCAGGCCACATGGCCGCCCTGGCTGCCGTCATGGCGATAGGAAGCCAGCACATCGGCGACCAGCTGGCGGGTGGTGTCCTGGTCATGCACCCTGTCCAGCAGCACTGCGGCAAAGAAATCGGCGGCATATTCCTCGGGGCCGAAAACGGGCAGGTCCATCTTGTCGATCAGCGCATGGGCCATCTCGTGATAGAGGGTTTCCAGCACGTTGGATTCGATGAAGCGCTGCACAGGGTCCCTGAAGCCGCTTTCCTCCGTGCCTTCTCCGGGAGGCAGGATCTGTCCGGGGCCGGGGCGGGCTCTCGTGAAATCGTCCTTGTCGCCCCGGATGTCCGCCGCTGCCGGCGCGGCCAGCAGTGAAAGGACAATTGCCTGCGGGGCGAAGATGCGTTTCTTTCCCATCCATTCAGAATCGCCAATTTCCCTAATGCGTCAAGGCCATTCTTCACCTGGAAAATGCTGCGGGAGGGGGGCGTTTGCCCGGTTTGCCGCCCGGCAGTGCGCTTCAGAGCGGCATCAGCGCCCAATAGTCGAGGTCGAGCAGCACGTCGGGCAGATATTTGCCGTCCGCGCCCCTGAGCGCGCCCGCCTCGCCCCTTGTGGCCACCAGCCGCAGGCGGATCGCTCCCACGCCCGGTGCGCCGGTTTCGGCCGTGTCCAGCACCTCGGACCAGGCCCGCACCGTATCGCCGGCAAAGCAGGGGTTGGCGTGGCTGCCGCCGTTGAGGGCGACGATCATCTGCGCATTGGCGAGCCCGTTGAAGCTGAGCGCGCGGGCAAGGCTGATCACATGGCCGCCATAGATCAGCCGGCGGCCATCCTCGCGCATGGTGGCGTCGAAATGCACCTTGGCGGTGTTCTGCCACAGGCGGGTGGCGAGCATGTGCTCGGCCTCCTCGATGGTCACCGCATCCACATGGTCGATCACCTCGCCGACGGCGTAATCGCCGAGCCGATGCGCCTCGCCCGCCAGCGTGAAGTCGTAGGCCGAGAAGTCGAGCCCCGCCGGCACGACGAGGCGGCTTGCATCCACCGCGCGGGCAAGCTCGGGCACTACCGTCTGCGGCGCGGGCGCGCTGTGATCACGCTTGCGTACCATCACCCAGCGCACATATTCGAGCACCGTTTCACCGCGCTGGTCGAGCCCCCTCGTGCGGACCCAGACGATACCGCTCTTGCCGGAAGAATTCTGTTTCAGGCCAATGACTTCGCTCTCCGCGCGCAGGGTGTCGCCAGGCCAGACCAGCCGCAGCCAGCGCCCCTCGGCATAGCCCAGATTGGCGACCGCGTTCAGCGAAATGTTCGGCACCGTCTTGCCGAACACGGTATGAAAGGCGATCAGGTCGTCAAGCGGGCTTGCGGGCAGACCGCAGGCGCGGGCGAAGTCGTCGGAGGAATAAAGCGCGTGGCGGGCCGGATAGAGCGCGTGGTAGAGCGCCCGCTCCCCGCCGGAGATGGTGCGCGGCACCGCATGTGTGATCACATCGCCCAGCCGGTAATCCTCGAAGAAGCGGCCCGGATCGGTCTTGCGCATCATTGTGCTCCCAGCTTCAGGTCCGGGCTGTACTCGCCAGGCACTTCCTTGACCACCGCCTGGGCGCAGCGCATCACCCCCTTGCCTGCGTCATAGGCGTAAGAGGGCGAGCCGTGCAGTTCCCAGCCCCTGTTCAGCGCTTCGGTGACCTTGTGGCAGAAGGCGGCGGTGTCGTCCTCGGTGAGCAGGCGATAGAGCTTCATGCGCCCGCCTCCATCTCGGCAATCGCCGCGGCCTTTTCGAGCAGCGCGCGGGCGGTGACGATATGCAGGCTCTCGACGATCCGCCCGTCCAGCACCGCGACCCCCCTGCCCTCTGTCTTGGCCGCCTCGAAGGCCTCGATCTGGCGCCGGGCCAGCGCCAGCTCCTCCTCGCTGGGCGCAAAGACCTCGTTGGCCACCGCAAGCTGGGCCGGGTGGATCAGGGTCTTGCCGTCAAAACCGAAATCGCGCCCCTGCTCGCATTCGGCGCGCAGGCCCTCTTCGTCGCGAAAGGTATTATACACCCCGTCGATCGCCGGGATGCGCGCCGAGCGCGCGGCGATGACGCAGGTCTGCAGCGCGGTGAGCAGCGGCAGGCGATCAGCCCGTGCCCGGCAGCCGAGATCCTTGATGAGGTCGTTGGTGCCCATCACGAGCCCCTCCATGCGGGTATGGGAGGCGATCTCGCAGGCATTGATGAAGGCGGGCGGTGTCTCCATCATCGCCCAGAGCGGCTTGTCGCCGGCAAGCTCGGCGGCCGCTTCCACGTCCCAGCCGGTGGAGACCTTGGGGATCAGCAGGGCGTCGAAATCGGCCTCGCGCAGTTCCACCAGGTCGCGCCGGCCCCATTCGGTATCGAGCCCGTTGACCCGCACCAGGCGGAAACGCGCCCCGTAGCCGCCGCGGGCGAGCTCTTCCCTCAGCGTCTGGCGGGCCGCGTCCTTGGCATCGGGCGCCACCGCGTCTTCGAGGTCGAAGATGATCGCGTCGCAGGCAAGCGTGCGCGCCTTGTCGAGCGCGCGCGGCTTGTCGGCGGGGATGTAGAGGACGGAGCGGAAGGGGCGGTCGGTCTGGGTCATGATTCTGCCTCCGGGCAATATTCTTGCGCAAACGACCACATATGGGCACCTTTCCGCAAGCCCTTTTGTGCCGCGCCGCAGAAACGGCGCGCGGGGCGGCGTGCGCATGGTTAACCGATCCTTTGCCGTGATCCGCCAGCCTTCTCGCCGAATTGGCAAAAGCGGAAAGGACCATGCCATGACAGCAAAGCAGTTCGCCCTCACCCTGGGGCTCGGTCTCGGCGCCATCCTGCTCACCGTCGGCCAGGTCCGCGGCCAGGATCTGCGCGGGCCCGACAATGGCAGCGGGCGCTGTGCGGAGCGCGGACAGATCCTGCGCTTGCTGGGCGAAAAATACGGCGAAACCCGCCGCTTCATCGCCCTGACCGCCGCGCGGCAGGTGGTGGAACTCTTTGCCTCTGCCGAGACCGGCAGCTGGACCCTGCTGATCACCTTCCCCTCCGGCGAAACCTGCCTGATCGGCGCCGGCGACATGATCGAGCTCGGCCCCGACCTCGCAGTGCCGGGCGAGCCGGCCTGAGCCGCACTCTTCCCTGCGGTTTGCTGCGCTGCAGCGGGCTTGCGCGAATCCGCCGAAAGGAATACCCCTGTCTCCATCACGCAACGGATGGAGATAATCCCATGGCCAGACCCAAAATCGCGCTGATCGGCGCCGGCATGATCGGGGGCACGCTCGCTCACATGGCGGCGATGAAGGAGCTCGGCGATATCGTCCTTTTCGACATTGCCGACGGTATCCCCCAGGGCAAGGCGCTGGATATCGCCGAAAGCGGCCCCATCGTCGGCTTCGACGCGGCGCTGAAGGGCTCCACGGATTATGCCGACATTGCCGGGGCGGATGTGTGCATCGTCACCGCCGGGGTGCCGCGCAAGCCGGGGATGAGCCGCGACGACCTCCTGGGCATCAACCTCAAGGTGATGAAGGCAGTGGGCGAGGGGATCAAGGCCCATGCGCCGGATGCCTTCGTGATCTGCATCACCAACCCGCTCGATGCGATGGTCTGGGCGCTGCGCGAATATTCGGGCCTGCCGCGCGAAAAGGTCGTGGGCATGGCAGGCGTGCTCGACAGCGCCCGCTTCCGCCACTTCCTGAGTCTGGAATTCGGCGTGTCGATGCGCGACGTGACCGCCTTCGTGCTGGGCGGGCATGGCGACACGATGGTGCCGCTGGCGCGCTATTCGACCGTGGGCGGCATCCCGCTGCCGGACCTGGTGGAGATGGGCTGGACCAGTCAGGAAGCGGTGGACGCGATCATCCAGCGCACCCGGGACGGCGGGGCCGAGATCGTCGGCCTGCTCAAGACCGGCTCGGCCTATTACGCCCCCGCCGCCTCGGCGATCGAAATGGCCGAAGCCTATCTCAAGGACCAGAAGCGCGTGCTGCCCTGCGCGGCCTGGGTGGATGGCGCGCTGGGGCTTGATGGCATCTATGTGGGCGTACCCACGGTGATCGGCGCCGGGGGCATCGAGCGGGTGATCGACATCCGCCTTTCGCGCGACGAGCAGGCGGCGTTCGACAAGTCGGTCAATGCCGTCAGAGGACTGGTCGCTGCTTGCAAGGAGATCGATTCCTCGCTGGCCTGACCGGGCCGGACCGCCTGGCGCACCTTTCAGCCCCCGGTGCCGGGCACCGGGGGCTTCGCGACGGGGCGGTATCGAATCAATGCCGAAAACGGAATGTGTGATCACACTTATTTTCGCGTGATCACAAAATCGAAGAAATCTGTCATCTTTCCTTGTTTCAAGGAAAAAACCGTTTCTTTACACAAATCTGTCAGGCATGGTCCCGCCGAAGACGGGCTCTTGAACAGACAGGACGCATTCATGAATATCCACGAGTATCAGGCCAAGGCACTGCTGCGCGCCGCCGGTGCCCCGGTCAGCGACGGCCGCCTCGTAACCCGTGCCGAAGAGGCCAAGACTGCCGCCGGGGAGCTTGACGGCCCGGTCTGGGTGGTCAAGGCGCAGATCCATGCCGGCGGGCGCGGCAAGGGCAGCTTCAAGGAAGCCGAGGCCGGCGAAGGCGGCGGCGTGCGCCTTGCCCGCTCGGTGAGCGAGGCCGCCGAGGAAGCGCGCAAGATGCTCGGGCGCACGCTTGTCACCAAGCAGACCGGGTCTGTGGGCAAGGAAGTCGGGCGCATCTATATCGAGGATGGCGCCGATATCGCCCGCGAATTCTATCTCGCCCTGCTGGTGGACCGGCAGTCGAGCCGCGTCTCTTTCGTCGCTTCCACCGAGGGCGGCATGGATATCGAGGAAGTGGCGGCGAGCACGCCGGAGAAGATCCTCTCCTTCAGCGTCGATCCGGCCACCGGCTACCAGCCCTTTCACGGACGGCGCATCGCCTTTGCGCTCGGGCTTGCGGGCAAGCAGGTCAAGCAATGCGTGGCGCTGATGGGCACGCTTTACCAGATGTTCATCGACAAGGACATGGAGATGCTGGAGATCAACCCGTTGGTGCTGACCGGCGAGGGCCAGCTTCTGTGCCTCGATGCCAAGATGGGCTTTGACAACAACGCGCTCTACCGCCACCCCGACATCGCCGATCTGCGCGATACCTCGGAGGAGGACCCCAGGGAGCTGGAGGCATCGAAATACGACCTCAACTATATCGCGCTCGATGGCGAGATCGGCTGCATGGTCAATGGCGCGGGGCTGGCCATGGCCACCATGGACATCATCAAGCTCTATGGCGCGGAGCCCGCGAACTTCCTCGATGTGGGCGGCGGGGCGACCACCGAGAAGGTCACCGCGGCGTTCAAGATCATCACTTCCGACCCCAAGGTGAAGGGCATCCTCGTCAATATCTTCGGCGGCATCATGCGCTGTGACGTGATCGCCGAAGGCGTGGTGCAGGCCGTGAAGGATGTGGGCCTCTCCGTGCCGCTGGTGGTGCGGCTTGAAGGCACCAAGGTGGAAGAGGGCAAGCGCATCCTCAATGAAAGCGGCCTCGACGTGATCGCGGCCGACGATCTGGGGGACGCGGCACGTAAGATCGTCAAGGCGGTGAAGGGGTAACGACTTTTCAGGGATATTTTCGCGGATCAATAATAGAGAGGTATCGACATGAAAGCGGGTATTTCAGCCTTTGTTCTGGGCGCGGCTCTGATTGCGGGGCCGGCATGGTCGCAGCAGGCCGACACTGGCAACGGGCCGGACCTCGATGCCTTCATCGCGCTTGCGACCGGGCCCTGCCTGTTTGCCGAAACCGGCGATGTGGCGACCCCGTTCAAGGCGGCGCGCGATGCGGCGGCCGGGATGGGGCTGATGGCGCTGAGCGATACCGATCAGGCGGCGATGTTCGGCATCCCGCTTCAGCAGCAGGTGGTGGTGACGCGCGGGGTCGATCATGTCGCCTGCATGATCACCTTCGCCCCGCCGCTGGGCGACCATGATGCCTACAAGGAGGTCGAGGCGGCGCTGGATGCCGAGATCACCGCCCGCGATCCCAACCATCTGGAAAGTATCGAGGACGATCCCAGCCCGCATGTGGACGGCCATGACTGGCTGCTTCACAACGCCGCCAATGACGCCCTCGCCGTGGCGCTCGACTACAGCACCGAACGCGGCGTCGAAATCGCCACCTCCATCAAGAAGCAATACGACTGAAACAGAAAACAGAGGAGCGCCGTCGTGGCCATACTCGTAGACGGAAACACAAAGGTAATCTGCCAGGGCTTTACCGGCTCGCAGGGCACGTTCCATTCGGAGCAGGCCATTGCCTATGGCACCAGGATGGTCGGCGGGGTGACACCGGGCAAGGGCGGGCAGGAGCATCTGGGCCTGCCGGTCTTCAACTCGGTGCACGAGGCACGCGCGGCGACCGGGGCCAATGCGTCGGTGATCTATGTGCCGCCGCCCTTTGCCGCCGATTCGATCCTCGAGGCGATCGATGCCGGGATGGAGCTGGTGGTGGCGATCACCGAGGGGATTCCGGTCTTGGACATGATGCGGGTGAAGCGGGCGCTTGAGGGCTCGGCCACCACGCTGATCGGCCCCAACTGCCCCGGCATCCTGACCCCGGGCGCCTGCAAGATCGGCATCATGCCCGGCTCCATCTTCAAGCGCGGCTCGGTGGGCGTGGTCTCGCGCTCGGGCACGCTCACCTACGAGGCGGTGAAGCAGACCACCGATGTAGGGCTGGGCCAGTCCACCGCGGTGGGCATCGGCGGCGACCCGATCAAGGGGCTCGAGCATATCGAGGTGCTGGAAATGTTCCTCGCCGATGACGAGACCGAGAGCATCATCATGATCGGCGAGATCGGCGGCTCTGCCGAGGAGGAAGCAGCGCAATTCCTGAAGGATGAGGCCAGGCGCGGGCGCAGGAAGCCGGTCGCGGGCTTCATTGCCGGGCGCACCGCGCCTCCGGGCCGGCGCATGGGCCATGCGGGCGCCATCGTCTCCGGCGGCAAGGGTGGTGCCGATGACAAGATCGAGGCGATGAAAAGCGCCGGGATCGTTGTCGCCGACAGCCCTGCCGAGCTTGGCGAAGCGGTGCTGAAGGCGATAGGCTAGGAGGTGGCGGTGGCCGCGAATTTTCGCAGAAAATTCGGGCGATTCGGGGGCCTCGCTGCGCTCGGTCTGGCGCTTGTGACCATAGTGCCCCCACCCGCCGCAATGGCGTCTCAGCGCGAGGGGGGGCTGGACCGGTTGACGGTCGAGGCGTGCCTTGGAGGGGCGGTGCAGCCCGAGGAACTCGGCAGGCTTGGCTGGGCGGTCGTCACGGCGGAATCCTTGAGCGAGCCGATGCTGGATGCGTTCGCGCTTGCGCGTCTGTGGGAGCGGATTGGTGAGGCCCCGACAACCGCCGACAGGCTCGCAATGGATTGGGGTTTTGCCCGGGCCAATGCGCGCGGTGATCTGCGCAAGCTTTTGCCGCCCGGCAGCCCGGTTTCTCATACGTTCTTTGCCAGTGCTTCGGGATCGGTCCTGCGCGTCGATGTCATCCATTTCGCCTGGGGCGAAGATGTTTCATGCAATGCTGTCCTGACCCGCGACGACATGGCGCGCACCCTTGAAGGGGGGGCGGCAACCTTTGTTCCCGAGTCGGGCACGATCTTTCGCTCGCTGCCAGGTTACCTGGTCGAAGATCGGCATGCGCGCCGGTCCTCCCTGCTGCCCCTCATTCAGCCGGATGCTTCCCGCATGGCCCCCGATCCCGACAAGACCGGGGTTTTCTCACGCCACGGCGCCCTCGTTTCAGCCAATCTGCACCGCAAGCCCCCGACCCAGTAACCCTTTCATCCTCCGCAACGGAGCATATCATGAACGATCATTCGCCAAACGAAAGCTTCCGGGCCTCATCCTTCCTGCAGGGGCACAATGCCGATTACATGGAGCATCTCTATGCCCGGTGGGCGCGCGACCCGCAGGCGGTGGATGCGGCCTGGGCGGAGTATTTCGCGGCGCTGGGCGATGCCGGAAGCGATGTGGAGGCCGAGGCCGCCGGCCCCTCCTGGGCGCGGGCCGACTGGCCGCCGATGCCCGATGACGAGCTCACCCACGCGCTCGATGGCATGTGGCCCGAGGAGACCGGGCCGCAGGATGGCGCCAAGATCGCCGAAAAGATCGTCGCCGAGGCCGAGAAGCGCGAGGTCAGCGTCTCGGACGAGCAGGTGCGCCGCGCCGTGCTCGACTCGATCCGCGCGCTGATGATCATCCGCGCCTACCGCATCCGCGGCCACCGAAAGGCCAGGCTCGACCCGCTGGGCCTGCGCGAGATCCCGGCGCTCCCGGAGCTTGCCCCGGCTTCCTACGGCTTCACCGAGGCCGATATGGACCGGCCGATCTTCATCGACAACGTGTTGGGGCTGCAGACAGCGACCATGCGCCAGATCATGGAGATCGTGAACCGCACCTATTGCGGCACTTTCGCGCTGCAATACATGCATATTTCCAACCCGGAGCAGGCGGGCTGGCTCAAGGAGCGCATCGAAGGCCTGGGCAAGGAGATCCAGTTCACCCGGATGGGCCGCAAGGCGATCCTGAAGAAGCTGGTCGAGGCCGAGGGCTTCGAGAAATTCCTGCATGTCAAGTATATGGGCACCAAGCGCTTCGGCCTCGACGGGGGCGAGAGCCTGATCCCGGCAATGGAGCAGATCATCAAGCGCGGCGGTGCGCTGGGGGTGGAGGAGATCGTGATCGGCATGCCCCATCGCGGCCGCCTGAGCGTGCTCGCGAACGTGATGGGCAAGCCGTTTCGAGCCATTTTCAACGAATTCCAGGGCGGCTCCTTCAAGCCTGAGGATGTGGACGGCTCGGGCGACGTGAAATATCACCTCGGTGCCTCTTCCGACCGCGAGTTCGACGGCAACAAGGTGCATCTCAGCCTGACCGCCAATCCGAGCCACCTCGAGGCGGTGAACCCGGTGGTGCTGGGCAAGGTGCGGGCCAAGCAGGACCAGCGCGAGGACGCAGAGCGCGCCCGGGTGCTGCCGGTGCTGCTGCACGGGGATGCGGCCTTTGCCGGCCAGGGGATCGTGGCCGAGTGTTTCGGGCTCTCTGGCCTTGTCGGCCACCGCACCGGCGGCACGATCCATATCGTCGTCAACAATCAGATCGGCTTCACCACCGCGCCGCATTTCAGCCGCTCCTCGCCCTATCCCACCGATATCGCGCTGATGGTCGAAGCGCCGATCTTCCACGTCAATGGCGACGACCCCGAGGCGGTGGTCCACGCCGCCAAGGTGGCGACCGAGTTCCGCCAGAAGTTCCACAAGGACGTGGTGATCGACATGTTCTGCTATCGCCGTTTCGGTCATAACGAGGGCGATGAGCCGATGTTCACCAATCCGCTGATGTACAAGCGGATCAAGCAGCACCCGACCACGCTCCAGCTCTATACCGAGCGGCTGGCCGCCGACGGGCTGATCGACCCGGTGGAGGTCGAGGACATGAAGATGGCCTTCCAGGCCTTTCTCAACGAGGAATTCGAGGCCGGCAAGAGTTACCGCCCGAGCAAGGCCGACTGGCTCGACGGGCGCTGGTCGAAGCTCGACCGCCAAGGCAAGGAATACCAGCGCGGAGAGACCGCGATCGCGCCCGAGACCTATGACGAGGTGGCGGCGGCCCTGACCCGGGTGCCCGAGGGCTTCCATCTGCACAAGACCGTGGGGCGGATGCTCGCGGCCAAGCAGCAGGCGCTGGAGGCGGGCGAGGGGATCGACTGGGCCACCGGCGAGGCGCTGGCCTTCGGCTCGCTGCTGCTCGAGAACTATCCGGTGCGCCTGGCCGGGCAGGACAGCACCCGCGGCACCTTCAGCCAGCGCCACTCGGCCTTCATCGACCAGGAGAGCGAAGAGCGCTACTACCCGCTCAACCATATCCGCGAGGGCCAGGCCCGCTACGAGGTGATCGATTCGATGCTCTCGGAATACGCGGTGCTGGGCTTCGAGTACGGCTATTCGCTGGCTGAGCCCAATGCGCTGGTCATGTGGGAGGCGCAGTTCGGCGACTTTGCCAATGGCGCGCAGATCATGTTCGACCAGTTCATTTCCTCGGGCGAGGCCAAGTGGCTGCGCATGTCCGGGCTGGTCTGCCTGCTGCCGCATGGCTTCGAGGGGCAGGGGCCGGAGCACAGTTCGGCCCGGCTCGAGCGCTACCTGCAGCTTTCGGGGGGGGATAACTGGATCGTGGCCAATTGCACCACCCCGGCCAACTATTTCCACATCCTGCGCCGCCAGCTGCACCGCTCGTTCCGCAAGCCGCTGATCCTGATGACGCCGAAATCGCTCCTGCGCCACAAGAAGGCGGTGTCGCGGCGCGAGGACTTCACCACCGGTTCCTCCTTTCACCGTGTGCTGTGGGATGACGCGCAAATCGGGTGTTCGCCCACCAGGCTGGTAGCGGACGAGAAGATTCGCCGCGTGGTCCTGTGCTCGGGCAAGGTCTATTACGACCTGCTGGAGGCACGCGATGCCGCCGGGATCGACGATATCTACTTGCTCAGGATCGAGCAATTCTACCCCTTCCCGGCGCTGTCCATGGTCAAGGAACTGGAGCGCTTCAAGGGGGCGGAATTCGTCTGGTGCCAGGAAGAGCCCAAGAATCAGGGAGCCTGGACCTTCATCGAGCCCAATATCGAGTGGGTGCTGGGTCGTATCGGCGCTGTCAATACCCGCCCTGCCTATGCCGGGCGTCCGGCCTCGGCCTCGCCGGCTACCGGGCTCGCCAGGTCGCACAAGGAACAACAGGAAGCGCTGGTCAGAGACGCGCTCGCCATCGAAGGAAACGAAGCATGAGCAAGGAAGTAGAAGTACATGTGCCCGCTTTGGGCGAGAGCGTCACCGAGGCCACGGTCGCGACCTGGTTCAAGAAGCCCGGCGATGCGGTGGCGGCCGATGAAATGCTGTGCGAACTGGAGACCGACAAGGTGACGGTGGAAGTGCCCGCGCCGGTGGCCGGGACGCTGGCGGAAATCATTGCCGCGGAAGGCGAGACCGTGGGGGTCGGTGCGCTTCTGGCACGGATCGAGGAAGGCGCGGGCGCCCCGCCAGCCCCGGTGGCAGAGGCTCCGGCAGGCGCCCCGAGCCCGGCCCCCACCGCGCCGGATGCCGCCGGCGGCGGGGCGGTGGAGGTCGTCGTGCCGACCCTGGGCGAGAGCGTCACCGAAGCCACGGTCGCGACCTGGTACAGGCAGCCGGGCGATGCGGTGGCTGCCGACGAAATGCTGTGCGAACTGGAGACCGACAAGGTTTCGGTCGAGGTGCCCGCACCACAGGCGGGTGTTCTGGCCGAGATCGCCGCGCCCGAAGGGGAGGTGGTGAGCCCGGGCGCGCGGCTGGCGATCATCGCCACCTCCGGCAGCGTTGCGCCGACTGGGGTCGGCGCCCCGGCGGATTCGGGGGCGGCGCCTTCGGCGCCGAAGCGGGACGTGGAGGACGCGCCTTCGGCGAAGAAGGCCATGGCCGAAGCCGGGCTCTCGCGCGATCAGGTCCAGGGCACCGGCCGCGATGGCCGGGTGATGAAGGAGGACGTGCAGGCCGCCATCGCCGCCTCTGCCGCCGCAACTCCGACCGCTGCGACGAGCGTGCCTGCCGTCCCCGCCGCGCCTGCGGCTCCAGCCGCGCCGCGCCCGACCGTCCCCGCCGAGGATGCGGCGCGCGAGGAGCGGGTGAAGATGACCCGCCTGCGCCAGACCATCGCCCGCCGTCTGAAGGAGGCCCAGAATACGGCTGCGATCCTGACCACCTATAACGAGGCGGACATGTCGGCGATCATGGAACTGCGCAATGAATACAAGGACCTGTTCCTGAAAAAGCATGGGGTCAAGCTCGGCTTCATGTCGTTCTTCGTCAAGGCCTGCGTGCATGCGCTGAACGAGGTGCCCGAGGTCAATGCCGAGATCGACGGCGATGAGGTGGTTTACAAGCATTACGTCCATATGGGCGTGGCGGTGGGCACGCCCAGCGGTCTTGTCGTGCCGGTGATCCGCAATGCCGAGCAGATGTCGTTTCACGCCATCGAGCAGAAGATCGCCGAACTGGGCAAGCGCGCGCGTGAGGGCAAGCTGAGCCTGGCCGAGATGCAGGGCGGCTCCTTCACCATCTCCAATGGCGGGGTCTATGGCTCGCTGATGTCTTCGCCGATCCTGAACCCGCCGCAATCGGGGATCCTCGGCATGCACAAGATCCAGGAGCGGCCCGTGGTGGTGGGTGGCGAGATTGTGATCCGGCCGATGATGTATCTGGCGCTCTCCTATGACCACCGGATCGTGGACGGCAAGGGGGCGGTGACCTTCCTCGTGCGCGTCAAGGAAGCGCTCGAAGATCCGCGCCGCCTGCTGATGGATTTGTGATCACAAGCAGAGCGAGGCGATGACCCTGCAGGGGCGCAAATATTCAGGATATTCCGGCCGCGCAGATTGCGCATGCGCTCTGGCGGCCGGGAAAACAGCCAAGAGTTCCGCCAAAGGAGACCCACATGGCAGACTATGACGTGATTATCATCGGTGCCGGGCCGGGGGGCTATGTCTCGGCGATCCGCTGCGCCCAGTTGGGGCTGAAGACGGCGGTGGTCGAGGGCCGCGAAACCCTGGGCGGGACCTGCCTGAATGTGGGCTGCATTCCATCAAAGGCGCTCCTGCATGCGAGCCACATGCTGCATGAGGCAGAGCACAATTTCGCCGCCATGGGGCTGAGGGGAAAGGCGCCCTCGGTTGATTGGCCGAAGATGCTCGAATACAAGGATGCGGTGGTGGAGCAGAACACCAGAGGCATCGAGTTCCTGTTTAAAAAGAACAAGATAGACTGGATGAAGGGCTGGGGCGAGATCCTCGGCCCGGGCAAGGTCCGGGTGGATGAAGAGGTCCATTCCGCCCGCCATATCGTGATTGCCACCGGATCTGAGGCCGCGAGCCTGCCCGGTGTGGAGGTGGATGAAGAGCGCGTCGTCACCTCGACCGGGGCGCTGTCGCTGGGCAGGATCCCGAAGCGCCTGGTGGTGATCGGCGCCGGGGTAATCGGGCTCGAGCTCGGCTCGGTCTATGCCCGGCTCGGCGCCGAGGTGACGGTGGTGGAGTATCTCGACCATATCACCCCGGGGCTCGACAAGGGGCTCGGCAAGGCTCTGCAAAGATCGATGAAAAAACAGGGGCTTACATTCATCCTTGGCGCGGCGGTCAAGGTCGTGGAGAAGCTCAAGACCAAGCTGAAACTGACCTATGAACTGAAGAAGGACGGCTCGGCAAACGTGCTCGAAGCCGATACCGTGCTTGTCGCCACCGGACGCCGCCCCTTCCTTGCCGGTATCGCACCCGAGGCGCTGGGTCTGAAGATGACCGAACGCGGGCAGATCGCGACCGACGCCCAGGGCCGCACGTCGGTTGCGGGCATCTGGGCGATCGGCGATGTGACCGAAGGCCCGATGCTCGCCCACAAGGCCGAGGAAGAGGGCATCATGGTGGCCGAGTGCATCGCGGGCCAGGCGGGCCATGTGAATTACGACGTGATCCCCGGCGTAATCTATACCAGCCCCGAAGTGGCCAGTGTGGGCCAGAGCGAAGAGGCGCTGAAAGAGGCCGGGTGGGCCTACAAGGTGGGCAAGTTCTCCTTCATGGCCAATGCCCGGGCCAAGACGGTCTTCCAGGGGGAAGGATTCGTGAAAATCCTTTCGGATCAGGAGACCGACCGGATCCTGGGCGTGCACATCATCGGCCCGGCGGCGGGGGAGCTGATCCATGAGGCCTGCGTTGCGATGGAATTCGGCGCCAGCGCCGAAGACCTCGCCCGCACCTGCCATGCGCATCCGGCCTTCTCGGAGGCGGTGCGCGAAGCGGCGCTCGATTGCGGTGACGGAGCGATTCACGCATGAGCCCGCGGGGGGCGATTTTTCGCAGAAAAATCGTGCCTCCGGCGGGAGTATTGATGGAAAGATGAAAGGGTCAGGGGCTGCGTTTGAGGCGGTTCACATGACCCATCTTGCGGCCCGGGCGGGTTTCGGCCTTGCCGTAGAGATGCAGGGCGGCGTCGGGATCGGCGGCGATTTCGCCGATACGGTCGATATCGTCTCCGATCAGGTTTTCCATTACCACATCGGCGATGCGTGTCCCGTCGCCCAGCGGCCAGCCGGCAATGGCGCGGATGTGCTGTTCGAACTGGTCGATCAGGCAGCCGTCCTGGGTCCAGTGGCCGGAATTGTGTACGCGCGGGGCGATTTCATTGACCATGAGCCCGGCGGGGGTGACGAAGAGCTCAACCCCGATCACGCCGATATAATCGAGCGCGTTCAGGATCTTGGCGGCGATCAGCACGGCGTCGGTCCGCTCGGCGGCGCCGAGGCGCGCGGGCACCGTGGTGGTGGAGAGGATGCCGTTTACATGGACATTCTCGCCCGCATCGAAGCAGGCGATTTCGCCGGAAGGGCTGCGCGTGGCAATGACGCTGATCTCGTGGGAGAAGTCCACGAAGCCCTCGAGGATCGCTTCGGCGCCCTGCATGGCGGCAAGGGCGGATTCGGCCTCGTCCGGCGCCATGATCCGAGCCTGTCCCTTGCCGTCGTATCCGAAGCGGCGGGTTTTGAGGATCGCGGGCGTACTGGTTATCTGCAGTGCGCGGGCGAGCGAAGCGGCGTCGCTGACGGGGGCGAAGGGGGCCGTTTTCAGCCTCAGTCCGGTAAGAAACTCCTTCTCGGTGAGGCGGTCTTGCGATACGCGCAGTGCCTCGCGGCTGGGGCGGATCGGGCGCAGATTTTCCAGAAGGTCGAGGGCGGAAGTGGGAATGTTTTCAAACTCGTAGGTGATGACATCGACCGAGTGGGCGAAGGCTTCGAGCGCGGCGCGGTCCTCATAGGCGGCGCGAGTGACGCGGTGGGCGACCTGGCCCGCGGGCGGGTTCTCACCCGGCTCGTAGATATGGCAGGTGAATCCGAGGCGCGCCGCGGCCATGGCCAGCATCCGCCCGAGCTGGCCGCCGCCGAGGATGCCGATGCGTGCGCCCGGTGCAAGGGGGTCAGTCATCGCTCGGCTCCTTCGCGACCGAGGCCGCGAGAGCTTCGCGCCAGGCGGCGAGACGCTTGGCGAGGGCTGGATCGCAGAGGGCGAGGATGGAGGCGGCCATCAAGGCGGCATTGGCGGCGCCGGCGGCACCGATGGCCATGGTCGCCACCGGGAAGCCGCGCGGCATCTGGACGATGGAATAGAGGCTGTCCACGCCACCCAGCGCGCGGGTCTGGATCGGTACGCCGATCACCGGCAGCTGGGTTTTCGAGGCCATCATGCCCGGCAGATGTGCCGCCCCCCCGGCGCCGGCGATGATGACCTTGAGCCCGCGCCCGGCGGCTTCGCGACCGTATTTCCAGAGCCGGTCCGGTGTGCGGTGGGCGCTGACGATGCGGGTCTCGTAGCCCACGCCGAGCTCTTCGAGCAGTGTCGCCGCCTCGCGCATGGTCCGCCAGTCCGACTGGCTGCCCATGATGATTCCGACCGATATTTCTTCCATGGCGCCCCCCGGATGCCCCGTTTGCCGCGCTTATAGCGGGGTGTGCGGTTTATGCAATGATGTCCGGGGTCAGCTGGTCTTCGATCCGGGCGATCTTGTCCTTGAGCGCGAGCTTCTGCTTCTTCAGCCGGCGCAGGCGCAGCTGGTCGGCGCGCCCGGAGGCTTCGAGCGCGGCGATGGCATCATCGAGATCCCGGTGCTCGCGCCGGAAGACTTCCAGCTCGATCCTGAGAACCTCGTCGCTTTTCATCCTTTCGGCTTTGCTCATGGCTCCGGCCGACTCGTTCACCGTGGGCGCAGTCTAGCCGGAAAGCGCCCATGGGCCAAGCGGGCTTGCGCGGGCTGTACTCTTGCACCGGGCGGGGATGGTTCCCATATTTGCAGGGCAGGTTGCCCGTTTGGGGGCCGCAGCACAGGTCGCTTGTAGAGAAAGGACGTGCCAGATGACCAAGATGACTTTTACCGCCCATCCGATGCTGCTGGGTTTCGAGCAGCTCGAGCGCATGGTCGAGCAGGCCACCAAGTCGGGCAATGACGGCTATCCGCCCTTCAATATCGAACAGACCGGCGAAAGCGCCTATCGCATCACGCTTGCCGTGGCGGGATTTTCCCAGGATGATCTGTCGATCACGGTCGAGGCAAACAAGCTCCTGGTGCGCGGCCGTCAGGCGAGCGATGACACGGCGCGGGTTTTTCTGCATCAGGGCATTGCCCGGCGACAGTTTCAGAAGAGTTTTGTCCTGGCTGATGGGGTTGAAGTGGTGGGGGCGACGGTCGAGAACGGCCTTCTGCATATCGACCTCAAGCGTATCGAGCCGGAGAAGGTCGTGCAGAACGTGGAGATTCGCAAGGGGTAAGAAACGGCGGAGAAAGGGGGAAGGCATGAACGTCAAGCAGGATCCGTTTGCCGACAGCAGCGATCGTATCGTCTATGTGCGTCCGGTTCGGGCGGAAGAACTGCCCGACGAAGTGCGCGCCCAGGTTGGCCGGGCCGAAAACCTTTATGCCGTCCACGACAAGAACGGCGTGCAGCTGGCCTTGGTCAACGGGAGGCATATGGCCTTTGCGCTGGCGCGCAGCCATGATTATGCGCCGGTGAACGTGCATTAGGGCTCAGAGCTCGAGCCTGACTGCGTCCCGGAGGCAGGCGGGGCATCCGGTCGTTTCTCTATTTCTCTGCCCCGGGTTGCATGGGGCGCTTCGGGCAACGCGCTTGCCGACGAGGGCACCCGGCCTGCCGGACGGAGCCGGACGGAAAAGGGGCACCCCGTCAGGGGCGCATCCCGAGGCTTGCGGTATCCGTGCTCAGTCGGCCCAGTAAACGCCCGTGAGGTCGTTGGCCTGGGTGGGGGCGTTTTCCCACAGGCCCATGACATCGGCATTGGCGACGCCGGTCTTGGCCAGCTGGAACAGGTAGCCGTTGACGTAATCCTGGGCGATGATCCGCTGCGCGACGTGATTGAGCGCCCGGCGCGCCGCCGGGTCGGAGGTGACTTCGAGCTCGCGGATCAGCGCCTGGAAGGACGGGTTGTCATACTGGAAGTAGTAATCCGGCCGGGCGTAGATATTGATGTCGTTGGGCTCGGTATGGCTGACGATGGTCAGGTCGTAATCCTTGCCCTTGAACACCTGTTCGAGCCACTGCGCCCATTCGAGATTGCTGATCTCCACATTGATCCCCACCGCGCGCAGCTGGGCCGCGACGATCTCGCCGCCGCGCCGCGCATAGCTCGGCGGGGGCAGCATCAGGCGCAGGGTGATGCCTTCGGCCCCGGATTCGGCGAGCAGGGCCTTCGACTTCTCGGGGTCGTATTCCGACAGGCCGGTGAGGTCAATGTAATCCGGGTTGTGCGGCGCGAAATGAGTGCCGATCGGGGTGCCGTAGCCGAACATGGCACCGTCGATGATCTCCTGCCGGTTGATCGCATGGGCGATTGCCTCGCGCACCCGGATGTCGCTCAGCCACTCGGCCTTGTTGTTGGTCGAGAGGATGGTTTCGCCCTCGGTCGAGCCGACGATCACCTTGAACTGCGGGTTGTTCTCGAACTGGGCGAGCGTCTCGGGCGCCGGGAAGTTCGGAAAGGCGTCCACATCGCCCGCCATCATCGCCGCAAAGGCGGCGTTGGGGTCGGAGATGAACTTGAAGGTCGCCTCCGAGAGCGCCACCGGCTCGCCCCAGTAATCCGGGTTGCGGGTGATGGTCACATGGTCGCCCTGCACCCATTCCTTGAACACGAACGGCCCGGTCCCCACCGGGCTGGTGGCGGCGCTGTCGATGCTCTCGGGCGCCACGATCACCGCGTCCCCCCAGGCCATGTTGAAGAGGAAGTTGCCGTTGGGCTCGGAGAGCTTCACCTCCACGGTGAGCGGGTCCACCGCGGTCACGCTCTCGATCGAGGCAAACAGCGCCTTCTGCGCATTGGTGCTGTCCTCGGCCCGGGCGCGGTCGAGGCTGAACACCACGTCGTCGGCATTCATCTCGGTGCCGTCATGAAACTTCACCCCCTCGCGCAGGTGGAAGGTATAGGTCATGCCGTCCTCGGAGACGTCCCAGGAGGCGGCGAGGCCGGGATTGACCGAGCCATCGGGGCCGAAGCGGGTGAGGCCCTCGAAGATGTTGGAATAGACCACCTCGTCGATCGCGGCGGCCGCGCCGGCGGTGGGGTCCAGGTTCGGCGGCTCCAGCACCATGCCAAGCGTCAGCGTATCCTTGCCGGCCAGTGCGGCCCCCGCGCTCAGGGCCACCGTCATGGCGGCGCTTGTCAGCAGTTTCTTCATCTCTCTCCCTCCGAGTCTGTGTTCCGTATACCGGGGTATTCCCATGAAACGCTACCGGCCCCGGATCTGGCAAGGTTTTTCTCGGTATGATACCGAATCCGTGCCGGCCTCTGTGCGCCCCCTCACCGGCGCGGCTTGCCCCGCCAGGTGGCGAGCCAGCGCGTGAAGCGGCCGCGGGCCCGGCTTGCGCGTTCGTCCACCTGCTCCCATGTCTCCCCCGCGCTTTCCAGCGCCGGGTCGATGGTGCGCTCGCGAAACTGCCGCCACATGGCCCGGACAAACAGCCATGCGGCCGCGAGGAACAGGAAAAAGAAGATATTGAACCACGGGATGATGGTCACATCGGGCCCGGATACCGGCCGGATCACCACCGCGTTGGGATAGACGGTAAAGAAGCGGTTGCGCCAGCCGTAATGGGTGATCACCACCCATTGCGGCTTGTCCGGGGTCGAGATATTGGCGCTGGCCTCGGCCTGCAGGTCGGAACTGTCGAACTTGAAATAGGGCGGCCAGATCCAGCCGGTATCCTCGTTGCGATATACCATCACCCCCTCGGCATCGCGGCGGATGAAGCCCAGCAGCCAGGTCTTCTTGCGCATCGTGTTGATCAGGCGGATGTCACGGGTGGCGAATTCCTGATTGCCGCTGTCGGGCTGGGCGAAGAAGAGGCGGTTGAACCGGGTGAAATCCATGCGGATCACCTCGGTCGAGGTGATGCGGGCCACGTCGTGCTGGGGCAGGACGTAATGCAGGAGCGCGCCGGCCAGCACCAGGGCCAGCACCTTCAGGGTCAGGGTCACTTTGCGCATGGCGCTCTCCTCAGTTCCAGTTGACGGCGATCAGGGTGGCGATGACGATGACGGTGGGGATGACATAGACCAGCAGGATCAGCCTGGGCCGGATGGAATTGTCGTATTCCTTCAGGCCCCTTTCCACATAGGCGGTGCGCGCCTCCATGTCATCGGAGCCGGGGTTTTCCTCGGCCCACCGGTTTTCGAGCTTCTCGCGCCTGACCGAGCGCGAATAGATGGAGATGGCGAAATAGATCACGCTGAGCGCAATGAAGCCGAAGACGATCAGGCGGATCAGTCCCATGGTCCCTTCCTCCTCCGCGATGCCCTGCGCGCGCGCCGGACCGCGCCCCAGGGGCCGACCAGATCGACCAGATTCTCACCGTCCGAAGGCGGGGGCGGCGGAGGCGGCGCATCGGGCGCTTCCGGCACCGCCTCCAGCCCGCCGAACAGCGCCTCGCGCGCCCCGGCCTTGTTGGCCATGTAGTCGCGGTAGAGGAACTCGGCCGCATATTCGCGCTTCTGCTCGCCCCATGTGCGATAGGCGGCATAGAATGCCTCCTTGTGCATGATGAACAGCTGGCGGAAATCGAGCGGGCTGAGCTCGGCCAGGAGCTGGTTGATCAGGTCGCGGTCCGGGTGGCCGGGGCGCGCGCGCAGGGAGTAGAAATAGGCCGGGTGCTCGCTGGTGATGCGCGGCCACTTGCCGCCGTTTTCGGCCCAGCGCACCAGCGCCGCCAGCCCCTTGAACGCCTCGGGCAGATCACGCCCCAGCCGCTGGGCGGCGCGGTGCAGATCGCGCGGGGTCATGTCGCCCAGGTCGATCCCGGCGCTGCTGGCGGCATCGACGACGATGAAATCCATCTTTTCGCGCAGGATACGCGCGCCATTGACCCCGCGCGCCTTGATTACCGGCTCGACCAGATTGTTGAGGTCAAGAAAGGTGGCGATGCCATTGGGCTGATCGCTCCCGAAAGTATCGGCAATCGGCAGCTTGCCCAGCTTCCCCCGATCGCCCATGACGATCGCCGCCGGATGCTCCACATCGCGGAAGATGTAGATGCCGCCAAACAGCGAGGTGTGGAAATTGCCCTGCTCATAGGCAGGCTGGTCGAGATCGACCGGGTTGCGGGTGATATCGCCGGTCTTTTCCGCCAGCAGGATCATCTCGGCGATCAGCACATCATCGTGCCAGGCATCCGGCTCCTGCATGAAACGGTCGATCTTCTCGGCCAGCTTGCGGGCATTCTTCACATGCGCCTGCGTGGTGTCGGCGCGCACGACGATGCGACGGATGTCAAACAGCCGCGCCGGGCTTTCGACCTCGAACACCGAATTGTCAAGCTCGCCGGCCACCGCGTCATTGGCCGTGAGCGCAAACAGCTTCGCCTCGTTATCGGTGATGAACCGGCGCAATATTCCGCGCGAAGTCGAGAACTTGGCATTGAGCAAAGGTGCCTTCTTCTGCTCGGTGGTGAGAATGATGAACTGCCGGTTGCAGCCATTGGGGTTCAGATAGAGCTCATCGCCGAGCTCCTCGCCGATTTCGGGGCTGTAGCCGGATATGTCGATGTGAAATTCCCCAAGCGCCGTCTCGCGCCCGCAAAGCGCCTTCATGGCGCGATTGTAGCGGCGGATCAGCGCCGGGCTGTCCACCCGGATCATGTTGCCGAACATCAACCCGCGTTCGATCAGCCGCTTCACCACGCCCCCCTTTCATCTTTCGGGAAATACTCCGGGGAGCGCGAGGGGCTGGCCCCTCGCATCAACCTGCAGCGCGAGGGGCTGGCCCCTCGCTCCCGCACCATCCACAGGGTCCGCCACAAGCTCTTTCTCACCACACCGCCTCCTTCCAGCGCCGCGGCTGCGCCGCCAGCCCCAGCACCAGCATCGGCGCCCAGGCCAGCGCGGTCTTGGCGACCCATAGCCCCAGAAATACCACGAGCGCGCCCGGAGCCACGCCGCGCGCCCCACCATACCAGATCAGCAGGTAAACCGATACCGCCGCCGCAATCACTGCCACCGACAACAGCCCGCTCACCACCAGCCCGCCAATCCCTTCCGGCACAAAAAGCGCCCACAGATAGGGTAACCCCAGCGCCAGCCCCATCAGGGCGAGGACGGGCAGGGCGATGTCGAGGAAAAAACTCATCCCCCCTTCTCCTCCAGATACCGCCGCCTGGCCTCTTCCTGGCGTCTGAAGTCGCGCACCATCGCCTTGATCGCCGCCTCGTCCGACTTCTCCGCATAGCGAAACTCGCTGTCGGCATAGCGGTTGATCTCCTGGATCACCATTTCCACGGTGATCGGCCGGCGCAGCTCTTCTATCATGGCCTTCTTCTCGTCATAGGGCTTAAACAGGAAAAGCTCGGGCTCTTCCATCCATTCGTCCGGCAGTTCGAAATCCATCGCCCGCACCTTGACCGCATCGGTGATGTTCTTGATCGCGCGGCCCGTAAAGCGCGGATCGGCCTCCTGGATCGCCTTCAGGTAAGTGCCAAGCTCGGCGATGGTATCGAGCTTGCCGAGTTCCTCGCTCACCCGCTCATAGACCCGCTCCAGCGCCCTTTCCCGCGGGCGGTTGTGGCGCTCGAAGCTCTCGGCCACGGCGCGCTTGATCTCCTGCGCCGCATAAAGCTTGTGATCTCCGAGCGGGATCGAGTGGTTCTTGCCCAGAAGCAGGGCGAGGATGTCGATGTAATCTTCCCGCGTCTGCGGCCCGTCCACCAGGAACCGGGCGCCGGCCCGCTGTCTCAGCGCATCGTCCACCGCCTCGGGGTAGTTGGAAAACATGCCGAAGGTGCAATTGCCCCGCACCACCGTATTGGCCCCGGCAAAGCTCTCCATCAGCACGGCGGTGATCTCAAGCTGCCCGGCCGAAGCCTGCCGGTCGCCCCGCTTGCCCGCCAGCTGGTCGATATCGTCGATTGTGCCAAAGCCGATCACGTTCGGATCCAGCACGTTGTTGATGAAGGCCTTGGCATTCTGCGCGCTCTTGCCCTGGTAGGAGTCGATGCTCTCGGTCGAAAGATTCTGATAGCGGAAAGGATAGCCCGCCTCCTGGCAATAATCGTTGATCAGCCCGGCCATCATCTGTATGAGCGTGGTCTTGCCGGTGCCCGGCATCCCGTCACCCATGAAGGTGAAGATGAAGCCGCCAAGCTCGGCAAAGGGGTTCATCTTGCGCTCGAAATCATAGGCCATCAGCATCTTGGCGAGCTTCATCGCCTGATACTTGGCGATATGGTTGCCCACCACCTCATTGGGCTTCTTGAACGTCATGGTCAGGGCGGTGCCGCGGCTGCTGCGCGCAGGCGCAAACCCGGCAATGGTCAGCCCGTCCGCCTCCACCCGGTAACGCGCGCCGGTAAAGGGGCCAAGGCGCGGGGCGTTCTCGGCGCGCCGCGCCACCTTCTCCATCAGCTGCTCGGCAAAGGCGATCACCACCGCCACCAGCTTCGCCTCGCTGTCGGCAAAGGCGGCGATGTCCTGATCCAGCTCCCAGAGCGCGCCGCTCAGCGCCAGCGCCGCATTGTCGGTCAGCACTTCCTCCACCGCGCCCAGCTCCACGCTCACCTCGCCGCGATGCGAAGCCAGAAGAAAGGCCGTGGCATTGGCAAAGACATGCAGCACCACCAGCGCCTCGGCCGCCAGAAGCTCGGCAAATTCCGCCGCCCGGCTGCGCGGCAGCGCGCCGGCAAGATTGTCCTTCTTCAGCGCCTTCAGCCCGGTCGCTTCGCCGTAAGCCTCCCCCACCGCGAGCGAGATGGCAATCGCCCGGCGCAGCCCGTGCAGCATCGCCGCCTGCACCGGGCTCATCAGCGGATCGCCCCCATCCGCCGCTTCGATCCGCTCGATGAGCCGCACCCCCTCGGGCCGCGCCGTGGAGCGCCCCACCAGCCCCGGCGTGGTGGAGCGAAATCGCCGCCGTGTGCCGATCCCGGGGCTGCGCTCCCGCACCGACGCCGCCTCCTTCGCCTTTGCAATCCGCGGTGCATGGTCGAACCCGTCCAGATACCCCAAAGCCGCCTCGTAATGCGCCCGGATCTCCTCCTCGCGAAGCTCCATCTGATCGGCCGGCATGTTCATGGATTTTCCCTTTTCATCTTTCTGCAAATACTCCGGGGGTCCGGGGGCAGCGCCCCCGGCCGGTCGCCGGGCTCAAGCCCGGCGAACCCCCTACCGATAGCTCAGCACCCGCCCCCCCGGGCTGACCACGAACTTGCGCACATCGCGAAACCCCGGCGGGTTCTTCTCCGCCAGCACCTGATAGGGGCGCTGCGGCAGGATGATCGCGCGCTCAAGGCGCGTCGCCCCGCTGTCGGTCGCCCGACCCGAAAACGGGTCCAGCGCGAATACCTCCCGCTCCACCGAGGAAAACCAGCCTGATTTCTCCATCTCCACCCGCTCGCTCTCAAGCTCCTCCACCGTCCAGGCCAGTGCCCAGTCCTCGCCCGGCGGACTTTTCGCCTCTTCCAGCACTTCGCGCAACGGCCCCAGCTGGCTGGTAAAGGCATGGCTGTACATCGGTCCCAGATGGATGCGCTTGAGCCGCTTGGGGTGCAGGTCGTCGAAATCCCGGTCGAACCCGCTGGCAATGGTCACGAGCTTCAGCCCGGAAGTGCTCTGCGCCAGCAGATGCGCCTGCGCCGCGGGCCAGCGGCGCTCGTCCCTGGGCAGCGCCATGCGCCCGGTATCTTCGAGTTCCATCAGGTAGACGGTGGGCACGTTGCGCACGCTGTCATAGACCGCCCAATGCACCAGATAGCGCCGCCTCAGATCGCGCCCGCGCTTGCCGGAATTGCCCTGCCAGATGGCATCCGGGTGCATCTGCGGCCAGAACAGATCGCCCTTGAGCAATTCCTCGTAGTAAAGCCGCTGCGAATAGGCGTATTGCAGGCGGGTGGGCACTTTCAGCTCGCCCACGATCTCGCGCACCATGGCGGCCTTCAGATCCTCGCCCGAGGGCATGTTCTTCAGGTGCGCGCGCGCCTGCTGGGCGTCGGCGGCCATCTGCAAAAGCTCCGCATGCACCGGAAAGCCGCTCTCCACCCGGTCAAAGGTAAGCTCGCCCGCTGCCGGCGCGCGCCCGGCCATGAAATATTTGTTGTCCAGCGCCTTGAACGTATAGCCCAGCGCGATCAGATAGCGCGCCAGCACCTCGACCTCGGCACTGCTCAGCTGCCCCTCGCCCTGCATCCGCGCCGCTACCTGGGCCAGATGCCGGGTGATACGCTCGAACTTGGCGAAATAGCGCCTTGTCGCCTCGCTGTCGGTCAGGCTCTGGTGATCGGCGGTGAGGGAGTCGGTGTCAGTCATCACGCCTCCGCCAGTCAAGCCACCAGACCAACCCACCGGCAAGCATCAGCACCCCCAGGCCGGCCCACAGCACCGGCCCCTTGAGCGCGCCTTCCGGGGCGAAACTGAAGCTGGCCAGAGCGATGACCACCACGAGCAGCAGGGCGGAGAAAGCGGTCTTCATTCGCCATACAGGTTCTTGTCGTGCTTCTCGACGATCTTGGCAAACCGCCGCGCGAAGCGCTCGTCGGCCCTGGCTTTCTGCTCCAGCACCTTGCGGGCAAAGACCATGCTGTCTTCATGCGCCTCCATCATCTCGGCCATGCGGGTATTGGTGGCCGCCCCGATCGCGGCCATGGCGGCCTGGGCTTCCTTGTCGGTCTCGACGCCGATTTCGTTGATCCGGTGGGCCACATCCTGCTGCTGGGCGGTCTTGAGCGACTTGGACAGCGCGTCATAGAGCACCACGCGCTGCTTCGTGTCGGTCTGCAGCTTGTTGATCAGCACCATCTGGGTCGCGGCCTGGTTCTGCAGGGAGTCGATCCAGGTCTTGCCCTGCTCGATATAGCGCTCGAGCGTCTGGCTTTTCGCCAGCTTCACCTGCTCTTCCTGCACCATCTCGTTATACTTGGCGTTGAGCGCGGCAAGTTCGCTCTCGAGCTTGGTGCGCTCGGCGGCGTCCTGCTCCATCGAGATCCTGTTCTCAAGCTCGATGATCTTCGGGTCCATCGCCTCGATATCGGCGCGAAGCTGCTCGAGCGCGCCCACCACCGCCTCGCGCTCGTCGAGCGTCTCGGTCAGGTTCTTCTCCACCCGCTCCTTCTGGGTGTTGAGTAGGTCAAGCTGGCCCTGCAGCAGGTTCACGATGATGTCGGACTTGGCGATCAGGTCCTGCAGCTTGTCGTCGATACTGGCCGTGCGCATCCGCTCCTGGCGCATGCTCTCTGCCTTGGCGGGGGCGAAGATGCCGACGAATTTCTCCCAGCCGGTCTTGTTGCGCATTTCGTCGAAGTCGCGGGAAAATCCGGCGGTGACCTCATCGAGGCCCATGATCAGGTCGGCGATATTGGCATTCATGGCCTCGGCATGGGCGTGCACATCCTCGAGCGTGGCGTTTTCGATGTCGATCGACACGTCGGTGCCCGCCGCCATCTTCTCGCGTGCCGCCTCGATGCGGCTGGTCAGCTCGGAAATCTTCGCCTGTGCGGCCTCCACCTGCTCCCTGCTCTCGCGTATCTGTGCGTCGAAATCGGCCATGAGTCCTCCCGGTATGTTAATCGTATAAACATCCATCTAGGTCGAGCTTAGCGCGATTTGAAGACCCTTCCCAGCGGGTTTTGCCGGCGGGCTCCGGTTTTCGTGGAAAAATCGCGACATATTCGTCTATCGCAATATTTCTACTTGCCGCCGCCCGGCCACCCTTGGCATTATGTCGCGAACCTGATCGCATGGGGAGAAAGGATATGGAAACCATCGCCCTGACCACGGAAATGATCGCCGTGCTCTGTGTGCTGGGATTCACCATGTTCCTGTTCATCAGCGAGGTGGTCCGGGTGGACCTGGCCGCGCTCTCGGTGATGGTATTGCTGGGCGGTCTCAGCTATCTGCCGGGGCTGGAGAACCTCGCCGATATCGGCCACCTGTTCGATGGCTTCAGCTCCAATGCCGTGATCTCCATCATCGCGGTGATGATCATCGGCGCGGGGCTGGACAAGACCGGGCTGATGAACAAGGTCGCAGCCGTCATCCTCAAATACGGCGGCTCCACCGAGGCGCGCATCATCCCGATCATCTCCGGCACGGTGGGCTTCATCTCCTCCTTCATGCAGAATGTCGGCGCCGCGGCGCTGTTTCTGCCGGTGGTCAGCCGGATCTCGGCGCGTACCGACCTGCCGCTTTCGCGCCTGCTGATGCCCATGGGATTTACCGCCATACTCGGCGGTACCATGACCATGGTCGGCTCCTCGCCGATGATCCTGCTCAACGACCTGCTCGTTACCGCCAATGCCGACCTGCCGCCGGAGGCGCAGATGCAGCCTTTCGGCCTGTTCGCTCCGCTCCCGGTGGGGCTTGCGCTGATCGTCTCGGGCATCCTCTACTTCGTGCTGTTCGGCCGCTGGGTGCTGCCTCGGACCGCAAAGGGCGAGGAAGCCACCGCCGGCCAGAGCATGGCCGATTATCTCAAGCGCACCTACGGGCTCAAGGCCGACCTGGTCGAGGTACTGGTGCCCGAGGGCAATATTCTCGTCGGCCAGACCATCGGCGACATGATGGATGCCCACCACATGTATATCATCGGTACCGAATACCGCGGCATGAAGGTCATCGCCCCGCGCATCGACACCGAGATTCAGCCGCCCTGCCGCCTGGCCATCCTCGGCCGCAAGAAGGTGATCCAGGAGATCTGCGACATCTACGGGCTGGAAGTGCTGCCCGAGCTCGACCACTTCGCCGAGGATTTCGCTCCGACCAAGGCCGGGGTGGCCGAGATCGTCATCACGCCGGGCTCCTCCATCATCGGCAAGACCGCTCAGGAGCTGCAGTTCCGCCGCTCCTACGGGATGAGCCTGCTGGCCATTCACCGGGGTGAGGCCACGATGAGCCTGGTCGAAGACGGCGACCAGGAAGCGACCCGCATCGTCCAGGTGCCGTTTCAGGCCGGCGATACGCTGGTGGTCTACACGCCCTGGGAGCAGCTTTCGCGGATGAAGAAGATCAAGGATTTCGTCATCGTCACTGCCGATTTCCCCGAAGAGGAGCTGCGCCCGCACAAGGTACAGTGGGCGCTCCTCTTCTTTGCCGTCGCGCTGGGGCTGGTGCTGTTTACCGACGTGCGCCTGTCGCTGGCGCTGCTGGTGGGCGCGGTGGGGATGATCCTGAGCCGGGTGCTTTCCATGGACGAAGCCTATCGCGCCGTGGGCTGGAATACGGTCTTCCTGCTCGCCAGTCTGATCCCGCTGGGGGTGGCGGTGCAGGATACCGGTACGGCGGCCTGGATCGCGCATCAGGTGATCACCCTGCTCGACGGTTGGCCGGTCTGGGCGCTTCAGGCCGGCGTCGCCCTGCTGGCCACCGGCTTCACCCTGGTCATGTCCAATGTCGGCGCTACCGTTCTGCTGGTACCGCTGGCGGTCTCCATCGCGGTCGCCGCCGGGGGCGATCCGGCCATCTTCGCCCTGACCGTGGCCATCTCCACCTCCAACAGCTTCATCATCCCCACCCACCAGGTCAATGCGCTGATCATGGGCCCGGCGGGCTACAAGGTCGCCGATTTCCTGCGCTCGGGCGGGATCATGACGGTGATCTTCCTGGTGGTCAGTCAGGGGGTCATGGCGCTGGTTTACTGAAGCGCCCGGGCGCCCGAGCCCGCGGGCGCTGGCGGCGCCGGTCTTTCTCTTCAGGGGCGTTCCTGCCTGTATCCGCTTCGGCACCGCTCCCTTGCAAGGCGGCAGATCGGCGGCGGCACGGCAGCCACGAAAACCGACAGATGCGTCAAGGGCACCGGTGCCCGGCGGCGCGCACCATGGCCTCTCCGAGTGCGGGCCGGTTCAAGCGCGGGCCGGGGCTTGCCATTTGCCGGCGGGTGGCCGAGCCTCCCGAGAGGCGAATCGATATCCGCTCCAGCCGGGCAGGAGCGGTCTCTTCGCGGCATCTGCCGGTCGCGCCGGCTGCCGCGGAGCGGGGTGCGGCAGGGGCGCGGCGGGGACGGGAACGGGGCAGGCGTGGTGTCGCGATGACGGCGGACGGGCAGAAGATCCTCTGGAGCGACACCTCCGGCAGCGGGCCGGCAGCGCCGCCCCTGTCGGGCGAGGCCGGGGCCGATCTGGCCGTGATCGGCGGCGGCTTCACCGGCCTGTCGGCGGCGCTGTGGGCGGCGAAGGCGGGGGCGAAGGTGGCGCTGGTCGAGGCCGAAACGCTGGCCCATGGCGGCTCCGGGCGCAATGTCGGGCTGGTCAATGCCGGGCTCTGGACGCCCCCCGGAGAGATCGCCGCGCGGCTGGGCGCCGAGGCGGGCGGGCGGCTCAATGCGCTGCTGGCCGGGGCCCCGGCGCGGGTCTTTGAACTGATCGAGGCGCATGGCATCGCCTGTGAGGCGAGGCGGCGCGGCACGCTGCATTGCGCCCATGCGTCGGCGGGGATGCGCGAGCTTGCCGAGCGCCACCGCCAGCTTGTCGCCGCCGGCGCGCCGGTGCGCCTGTTGGGGGCGGCAGAGGCCCGGGCGCGGGTGGGGACGGAGCGCATCCACGGCGCCCTGTTCGATGCGCGCGCCGGGACCATCCAGCCGCGCGCCTATGCGCTGGGCCTTGCACGGGCGGCGCATGGACTGGGGGCACGCCTCCATGCGCACAGCCCGGCCCGCGCCCTGCGCCGCGAGCGCGGGGCATGGATCGTCGAGACACCGGGCGGCACGATCCGCGCCCGTGCCCTGCTGCTGGCGACCAACGCCTATATACGGGGCGATATCGCCCCGGTGCGGCAGGATTTCGTGCCGGTCCACTTCGCCCAGATCGCCACCGCACCGCTGCCGCCGGAGCTGCGGGCAGAGATCATGCCCGGGGGCGAAGGCTGCTGGGATACGGCGCTGGTCATGTCCTCCTTCAGGCTCGACCGGGCCGGGCGGCTGATCGTCGGCGGGATCGGCCGGCTGGATCACGCGGCCGGGCGCATCCATGCAAGCTGGGCGCGGCGCAAGCTGGCGGAGCTTTTCCCGCAAGCCGCTGACATGCCTGTAGAATACCAGTGGCACGGGCGTATCGCCATGACCGCCGATCACCTGCCGAAGCTGGTGCGGATCGGCCCCGACGCGCTCTCCTGCCTCGGCTATTCCGGGCGCGGGATCGGACCGGGCACGATGTTTGGCGAGGCGGCGGCACGGGCGCTTCTGTCGGGCGACACGGGGGGGCTGCCGCTGGCACCGGTCGCCGAACATCGCGAGCGGCTGGTGCGCCTCAGGCAGGCATTCTACGAGGCCGGTGCGCTGCTCGGCCACTTGGCCGGGGCGCGCTAGATGCGCTGGACATGTCCGTAATCCTCGCGCAGGGGGGGCTTTTCGCCGCTCCCGGCGGCGCGGGCGTAAGCATGGCCGGACTGCACCGCGGCGGCGATCAGGCCGGGGGCGAGGCAGTCGCCGACCCGGCTGACGGAGCGGATGCCCGCTTCCTCCCACTCGCCCCGGCGCGCCTGAAGCGCCTGCCAGAGCCCGTCTTCCGGCAGGCGCGCGGTGACCGGCACCAGCGTGGCGCAGGCGATCTCCTCGCGCCGGCCCGAATAGGTGCAGGCGAGGGTGAGGCGCGCCGCCCCCATGCCGGCGAGTTCCCGTGACAGGTAGAGGGGCACGTCGAGCTTGATCAGCCGCTTCTGGATGCGCGCCTGCTCCAGCGTGTGTTCGCTCCAGGGCGCCACCACCGGCGCCGGAGTGACGAAGGCCACCTCGCGCCCGGCCAGGGCGAGCAGTTCCGCCAGCAGGCTCGCGAGATAGAAGCGGTCATCGTCATAGATCACCACGGGCCCCGGCGCGGCGATTGCCTCGGCACCACGCGCGAGCAGCGCATCCGGGCCGACCACGCGGGCCGGGTCGAGAAAGGCGAGCGGCAAGCGGTGCCGGCGGCCGGCCCCGTCCACGCGCCAGCGCGCGCCGGTGGCAATCGCCACATGGGTGTGCCCCAGTTCCAGCACGTCTTCGGCTGCAAGCGGGCTTTCGAGGTGGAGCGACACCCGCGCGCTCTGGCGCAGCTGCCACAGGCGCCCGTCCCGGAGGCGCGCCCAGGCGGCAAGGCCGGGCAGGGCGCTTTCGCGCGTGACGCGCCCGCCCCACTCTCCCCGCGCCTCGGCCAGGGTCACCTCGGCGCCCCGGCGCATCAGCGTCAGCGCCGCCTCCAGCCCCGCCGGGCCGCCGCCGATCACCAGATGGCGCTCGGGTGCCGGGAGCGGCGCCACCCGCTCCGGGTGCCAGCCCCGACGCCATTCCTCGCCAATGGTCGGATTCTGGGTGCAGCGCATGGGCACGTTGGTATTGTCGCCCGAGACGCAGATATTGCAGCCGATACATTCGCGTATCTCCTCAAGCCGGTCGGAGCGGATCTTTTCCGGCAGGAAAGGATCGGCGATCGAGGGGCGGGCGGCGCCGATCAGGTCGAGATGGCCGGATCGGATCAGCCGCGCCATGGTGTCGGGCGAAGTATAGCGCCCCACGCCCACCACCGGCTTGCTGGTCACCTGCTTGACGAAGCGCGTATAGGGCTCCTGATAGCCCTCCTGCGAAAAGCGCGCGCTCTGGCTGTCATTGGCCCAGTCGGAGATGTTCACGTCCCACAGGTCCGGCTCATCGGCCAGGGCCTCGATGATCTCGCGCGCTTCGCCGTCATGGCGGATTCCGGCCTCGCCCAGGAGTTCGTCCACCGCCAGGCGCACGGCAATGGCGCAGCTGTCGCCCACCGCGTCGCGGGTATCGGTCAGCACCTCGCGAAACAGGCGCAGGCGGTTTTCGAGCGGGCCGCCATATTCGTCGCTGCGGTGGTTGTGGCGCCTGAGCAGGAAGTGCTGCAAGAGGGTCATGTCATGGCCGGCATAGACATAGATGATGTCGAAGCCGGCCTCGCGCGCGCGCAGGGCGGCCTCGCGGTGCCAGCGGCGAAAGGCGGCGATGTCGGCCTTGTCCATGGCCCGCGCCTGCACCGGGTCGTTGCTGTCAACGGGGGCCGGGGAGGGGGCCAGCGGCAGCGCGCGCGAATGGCGGTTGGCGGTATGCAGGCCGTTATGGGCCAGCTGGATCGCGGCGAGGCTGCCGTGTTCGTGAATCGCCTCGGCAACGAGGCGCAAGGCGGGGAGGTCGCGCGCATCCCACAGGCGGGCCTCGTTGGCCGGGGTCAGGTCGGAACTCGGGTGGATCTCGGTCTCCTGGGTCGAGACCACGCCCCAGCCGCCCTCGGCCTTGATCGCGCGCAGGCGGGCTTCGGCCTGCGGGTAGCGGTGGCCCATGCCGGTGCAATGGGGCACCTGGTAGAAGCGGTTGGGCGCCATAAGCGGTCCGATCCGCACCGGCTCGAACAGGATGTCGTAGGGAGAGGGGGGCATAGGCTGCGTCCTTTCGCAGCTGCCAGCGCGGCGACCGGCGCTTCAGGCAAAGGCGGCTTCCAGGGCGATTTCCACCATCTCGGAAAAGCTCCGCTCGCGCTCTGAAGAGGGCAGCGCCTCGTGGGTGAGCAGGTGGTCGGAGACGGTGACGATGGCCAGCGCGCGGATGCCGTGGCGGGCGGCGAGGATGTAAAGCTCGGCCGCTTCCATCTCGACCCCGAGCACGCCATGGCGGATCAGCTGCTTCTGCAGGTCGTCGCGCTCGTCATAAAAGGTGTCGGAGGAATAGAGCCCGCCCACATGGGCCCGGACGTCGCGACGCTCGGCAGCCGCCACCGCGGCGCTGAGCAGGGACCAGTCGGCGCAGGGGGCGAAATTGAGCTCGCGCAGGATGGTCGCGGACGGGGTGGAGACCGAAGAGCAGGTCATGGCGATGATCAGGTCGCGGATTGCCACATGCTCCTGCATCGCCCCGGCGCTGCCGATGCGGATCAGGGTTCTGGCACCATAGTCGCGGATCAGTTCGTTGGCATAGATCGAGAAGGAGGGCATCCCCATGCCCGAGCCCTGCACGCTGACCCGATTTCCCTGCCAGGTGCCGGTGAAGCCCAGCATCCCGCGCACCTCGTTGACCAGCCGGGCGTCTTCGAGAAAGTTCTCCGCCACCCAGCGCGCGCGGTAGGGGTCGCCCGGCATCAGCACGGTTTCGGCAATCTCTCCCGGCGCGGCACCGATGTGTATGGTCATGGGGTCTCCTCCTGCTCTTTCTCGCCGCCCGCCCCGGCGCCCTCGTCGCCCGGGGTCTGTGTTCGCGCTTGCCCTCCGCTCGGCGCCCGGGCGCGGTCGGGGTGCTTCCCGGCTTTCGGCCAGTATTTTCCGCGCCGTGGCGGATTGCAAGACCCGTGCCCGGGCTTTCCGGTGCCTGCGGATGCCGGCGGAGAGGCGATGGCGAAGGGGGCGCTCATGCGGGGAACGCCCGAGGATCGAGGCGCGCCAGGATGCCCCTGACCGCCGGCCTTTCGGAAGCGGCGAAAATGTCGCCCGCCCGCGGGCCTATCCCTTGCCCGCCGCTTTCTTCAGCCCTTCCACCAGCAAGCTCAGCAGGCGCGCATAATTCCCTCCCGTCAGGGTGCCGTCGGCGCCGAACTGCTCCTCGGCGGCGGCCACCATCACTTCGGGGCCTGTCAGCAGGCGCGGGCGGAACGGATTCATGGCCAGGCGCAGGGCGAATTGCGCCCGCGCGCCTCCTTCCCGGCCCGCCGCCGCCGAGACGATCGCCACGGGCTTGTCGCGCCAGGGGTTGCCTTCCGTCCGGCTGATCCAGTCGAGTCCGTTCTTGAGCACGCCCGGGAAGCTCTTGTTGTATTCGGGGGTGGCGATCAGCACCGCATCGGCATCGGCGACCTGCCCGGCCAGGTGCCGCACCGCCTGCGGGATGCCTTCGGCCTCTTCGAGGTCGCCGTCGTAGAGCGGCAGGCGCAGGTCGCCCAGTGTCAGGCGCGCATCGCCCAACCGGGCGGCCTCGTGCAGCAGGCGCGTGTTCCAGGATCCCTTGCGCAGAGAGCCCGACAGGCCCAGCAGATTGAAATCGGTCATTTGATTCCTCTCATCCCGTTTTCGCAATGTCATGCCGCCCGGCACTTCGCCCCATCCACATTACCCCCATATTGCCAATGCGCGTCCGATCGGCAAGACTTGGCTTGCAATCACGCTTGGACCTGCGAGGTACCCGATGACCCTTGAACTCGTGACCGTCCCCTGTCTGGCCGACAATTACGCCTTTTTGCTGCATGACAACGAAAGCCGTCGGACCCTGCTGGTGGATGCGCCGGAAAGCTGGCCGATCGTTGCCGCGCTCGAGGCGCGCGGCTGGACGCTCACCGATGTCCTTCTGACGCACCATCATTACGACCATGTGGACGGGCTGGACGACCTGCGGCAGGCCTTCGATCTCGAAATGACCGGGGCGGCGGCCGATGCCCACCGCCTGCCGAAGCTCGACCGCGCCGTGGCCGGGGGCGAGACATTCGACTGGTCCGGCCATGCGGTCGAGGTGCTCGATGTGCCCGGCCATACGCTGGGCCATGTGGCCTATTACATCGCCGATGCCGGCGCGGTCTTTACCGGCGACAGCCTGATGGCGCTGGGCTGCGGGCGGCTGTTCGAGGGAAGTGCGGCGCAGATGTGGGAGAGTCTCGGGCGAATCGCCGCCCTGCCCGGCGAAACGCGGGTCTGCTCGGGGCATGAATATACCGAGGCCAACGGCGCCTTCGCCCTGACCATCGAGCCCGGCAACGAGGCGCTGGTGGCGCGCATGGCGGAGGTCAGGGCGCTCAGCGCGAAGGGCGATGCGACGGTGCCCTCGCTGCTGTCGCTGGAACTGGCCACCAATCCCTTCCTGCGGGCGGATTTGCCGCAGGTGAAGGCGGCGCTGGGCATGGAGGGGGCGCGGGATGCGGAGGTATTTGCCGAGATTCGCCGCCGCAAGGACGATTTCTGAAGGAATTTCGCCTGCTGGCGCAGGCGACCCATGTGGGGGCGCGGCCCCCACACCCCCGGAGTATTGCCGGAAAGATGAAAGGCTTCGGGCGGTGCCGGGGCTGTTGCGCGCGAATGTGAGCAGAAAGGGGTTGAACATTCGCCGCAAACACCGAACTTTAAGGATATGCGGAGAAAGTGGGGTGGACAGGCCGGCCCGATCGGTCCGGTTCCGCCCCGCCCCAAGACGGAGAGATGCCGGTGCCATCATTCTCGAACACGCTCGAACAGGCCATTCACGCTGCCCTTGCGCTGGCCAATCATCGCCGCCATGAACTGGCGACTCTGGAGCATTTGCTGCTGGCGCTGATCGACGAGCCGGACGCCTCGCGCGTGATGCGCGCCTGTGCGGTCGATCTCGAGGCCCTGCGCAAGGATCTGGTGACGTTCATCGACGAGGAGCTGACCACGCTGGAGACCGATGTCGAGGGCAGCGAGGCGGTGCCCACGGCGGCCTTTCAGCGGGTGATCCAGCGCGCGGCGATTCATGTGCAGAGCTCCGGGCGCTCCGAGGTGACCGGGGCCAATGTGCTGGTGGCGATCTTTGCCGAGCGCGAATCGAATGCGGTGTTTTTCCTCTCCGAGCAGGAGATGACCCGCTATGATGCGGTGAATTTCATCGCCCACGGGGTGGCCAAGGACCCGCGGTTCGGCGAAGCGAGGCCGGTGAGCGGCACCCCCGCATCGGGGGAGGATTTCGACGAGGTGATTTCCAGCACCGGGGAGGAGGCGCCGGAAACCGCTCTCGGCAAATATTGCGTCAATCTCAACCGCAAGGCGGAGGAGGGCGATATCGATCCGCTGATCGGGCGCGACCACGAGGTGGAGCGCTGCATTCAGGTGCTGTGCCGCCGGCGCAAGAACAACCCGCTTCTGGTGGGCGATCCGGGTGTGGGCAAGACCGCCATCGCCGAGGGGCTCGCGCGGCGCATCACCGCGGGGGAGACCCCGGAGATTCTCGCCGAAACCACGATCTATTCGCTCGACATGGGGGCGCTTCTGGCCGGCACCCGCTATCGCGGCGACTTCGAAGAGCGGCTGAAAGCGGTGATGAAGGAGCTGGAAGAGCACCCTAATGCGGTGCTGTTCATCGACGAGATCCATACGGTGATCGGCGCGGGTGCCACATCGGGCGGTGCGATGGATGCCTCGAACCTGCTCAAGCCCGCGCTGCAGGGAGGCAAGTTGCGCTGCATGGGCTCGACCACCTACAAGGAATTCCGCCAGCATTTCGAAAAGGACCGGGCGCTGAGCCGCCGTTTCCAGAAGATCGACGTGAACGAGCCCTCGGTCGAGGACACGGTGAAGATCCTGCAGGGGCTCAAGCCCTATTTCGAGGAGCATCACCGGGTCAGGTACACTTCCGAGGCGCTGCGCCTGGCGGTCGAGCTTTCGGCCCGCTACATCAATGACCGCAAGCTGCCGGACAAGGCCATCGACGTGATCGACGAAGTGGGCGCGGCACAGCACCTGCTGCCGGCCAGCAAGCGGCGCAAGTCGATCACCGGCCGCGATATCGAGGCGGTGGTCGCCAAGATTGCCCGTATTCCGCCCAAGAGCGTCTCCAAGGATGACCGCGAGGCGCTGCGCGACCTGGAAGCCTCGCTCAAGCGTGTGGTGTTCGGCCAGAACGACGCCATCGAGGCGCTGGCCAGCGCCATCAAGCTCAGCCGTGCCGGGTTGCGCGAGCCGGAAAAGCCGATCGGCAATTACCTCTTTACCGGTCCCACCGGCGTGGGCAAGACCGAGGTCGCCCGCCAGCTGGCCGATATCCTGGGGGTCGAGCTTCTGCGCTTCGACATGTCGGAATACATGGAGAAGCACGCCGTCAGCCGCCTGATCGGCGCACCGCCGGGCTATGTGGGCTTCGACCAGGGCGGCCTGCTCACCGACGGGGTGGACCAGCAGCCCCATTGCGTGCTTCTGCTCGACGAGATCGAAAAGGCGCATCCGGATGTCTATAACATCCTGCTTCAGGTGATGGATCATGGCGAACTGACCGACCACAACGGGCGCACGGTCAATTTCCGCAACGTGGTGCTGATCATGACCTCCAATGCCGGCGCGGCCGAGCAGGCGAAGGCTGCAATCGGCTTTGGCCGCGACCGGCGCGAGGGCGAGGATACGGCGGCGGTCGAGCGCATGTTCACCCCCGAATTCCGCAACCGGCTGGATGCGATCATTAGCTTCGCGCCGCTTTCCAAGGAGGTGATCCTGCAGATCGTCGAGAAATTCGTGCTCCAGCTCGAAGCGCAGCTGATGGATCGCGGCGTGTCGATCGAGCTCACCCCGACCGCCGCCGAGTGGATCGCCGATCACGGTTATGACGAGCGCATGGGCGCGCGGCCCCTGAGCCGGGTGATTCAGGAGCATGTCAAGAAGCCGCTGGCCGAAGAGCTTCTGTTCGGCCGGCTCGCCAAGGGCGGGCTGGTGCAGGTGGGCGTGAAGGACGGGGCGCTGGATATCAGGATCGAGAAGCCGGTGAAGAAGCGGATCTCTTCGAAGAAGAAGCCGCCACTGCTGACCGCTGATTGAGCCGGGCGCGGGGGAGCGTGACGATTCGCATCGCGATGTGGCTGGTGCTGCTGTTCGCGGGAGCGCATATGGCCGATGCGCGCGACTTCCGGCTGGGCTGGCCGGTGGACTGCGCCCCGGGCGAAACCTGCTTCGTGCAGAATTATCGCGACAGCGAGCCGGGGCCGGGGGTCGCGGACTTTGCCTGTGGGACGCTCAGCTATGACGGGCACAGGGGCACCGACATTGCGCTTTTCGACATGGCGGCGATGCGCGCCGGCGTTACGGTGCGCGCCGCCGCGCCCGGCGTGGTGCGTGCCCTGCGCGACGGCGAGCCCGATGACGGCAGCGTGATCCCCGGCAAGGAATGCGGTAATGGCGTGGTGATCGACCATGGCGGCGGATGGGAGAGCCAGTATTGCCACATGAAACGGGGCTCCATCGCCGTGACGCCCGGTCAGCGCGTGGGCATGGGGGTGCGGCTGGGGGAGGTAGGCTTTTCCGGCAATACCGAATTTCCCCACCTGCATTTCGAACTGCGCAGGGACGGCGAAGCGGTGGATCCGTTCGACCGCGACGGAGTGCCTGGCTGCAGCGCACCCGGTGAGGATGCTCTCTGGCTCGAGCCGGTGTCTTACCAGCCCGGCGGGCTGGTAAGCGCGGGCATGGCGCTCGGCGTGCCCCGATACGGTGCGATCAAGGCCGGGCTCGCGAGCGTGGAAAGTACCACCCCCGAAGCGCCGGCGCTGGTAATCTGGGTCCAGGCCTTTGGTGCGCGGTCGGGCGATGTGCTGCGCCTGACGATCCGCGCCCCCGACGGGCGGCTGCTGGTCAGCCGGGACCACCTGATCGAGCGCAACCGGGCCCGCCTGTTTCGTGCCATCGGCAAGCGGCGGCCCGCGGGCGGCTGGGCGCCCGGGATCTATCGTGGCGAGAGCCAGCTTCTGCGGGACGGCATTCCGCTCGGCCCGAAGCTCGTGCGGGGCATCGAGGTTACGCGCTGATACCGCGCGCTTGCGCGCGGCCCCGGAAAAGCAACATTTTTCGCGAAAAATGTTGGAGATTCGGGGGTCTTCCTGCGCTCGGACGGGCGCCTGGAGCGAGATGATTTCTGTCTGAATCGCATCAGGGATTTCAATCGCGGATTTTTCTGATTCTTTTTCTGATTCACTGTCTCCATCCACGAGATGG
>JALTZY010000193.1 GCA_027045905.1 Paracoccaceae bacterium | reverse complement strand
GGCCCCAGGTGCGCACCTGCCCGCAATCCATATGCACGAAGTTGGAGCGCGAATACTTTCCGACCCCGCCGGCATTGCAGGCGACCGCGGCGCGGTAGATCTGGCTGACGGAACGGTTCTTCAGGCGCACGTCATTGGCCTGGCCCTTCATGTGCAGGCTGTTCCTGGCGACTCCGCGCGAGCGCGCGCGCAGGAGCGCATTGGTGGCCGGTGTCCGGTAGCCCGACAGCAGCATGTAGGGTTCGTTCACTTCCAGCAGCGCATGCGTGGCGGCGATGATGTCGATGGTGCGGGTATCCATGACCGTGGCCTTGTCCTCGCGCCAGTCGCGCATGAAATAGTTGATTTCCTTGAGCGCCTCGGTGATGTATTCGCCCTCGATCCAGTAGATCGTGTCGATCATCTCGCCGGTGCGCCCGGAATACATGGATATGCGCCGGATATCGCCCGCGCCGCGCAGGAAGCTGGCGGCCTTGGCATAGGTCGGCGCCGCGGTGATCGCGGTGGCGGCGAAGGCACGCAGGATCCCGCGCCGCGTGAACCCTCTCGCGAAGTTTTCGGCGCCTCCCTCCGTGGAATTTCCGGTCAAGGCCCTGGCGGAATTTCCGTCCGTGAGGCTGTCGATTCTTTTCGTGCTCATCAGTCCCAGCGTGTCCCGTCGCTTGCGCGGCGCGGCCCCGTTTGCGGGTGTCCGGCCTGCATCCCCATCGGCGCTTCGGTCCTTGGCAGCCCCGTCGCGCCGTCCGGAGTTTCCTCATCCCCGCGCCGGTTATGGCACAAGTCGAATCACGGGCCAAGGGGGGATTGGCGGCGAATCGGAGCTTCAAGCGGAATCGGCAAGAAATTGCTTAAAACTGTCGGCAGGGGGCAAAGCGTGGCATTTGGAAGACAGTCCGGCGCGGGACGGCGGGAAAAGCCTGCCCGCGCAGCTTTGTGAATGGACTTTGCGGATGGGTTTGCGCAAAACGGGATGAAATCGAAATTGTTTGTCGAGGTCTTGATGAAGTCCGTGCCTGCTGCCGCTGTCGCGAATTCGCCCGCCGTTTCTCCTTGCGCGCCTGTTTGCCGCGCCTCCCGCCCGGTTGCCCCGGTTGTCAGGCCGCTCTTTGCCGCGCTGCTGGCGCTCGGGCTGCTGCTTGCGGGGATGGTGGCGCCGGGGCGGGCGGCGGAGCCTTCGGCGATCCCGGCCTTTGCCCAGGCGGTAGCCGAGGCGGCGGCGCAGGACGAGGACATCGCCGCCTTCTACCGTGACAATGGCTATCGGGCGATCTGGACCGATACCGGAGATGCGGCGCGCGAGCGGCGCGAGGCGCTGTTCAGTGTGCTGGCGCGCGCCGGCGACCACGGGCTGCCGGCAGCCGGCTACGGTCTGGAGGCGCTGGAGGCGGAAATGCGCAGCATCTCCAGCCCGCGCCAGCGGGGGCGGGTCGAAGTGGCGCTGAGCCGGCTGTTTCTGCTCTATGCGGGCCAGGTCTCCAGCGGGGTGCTGAATCCGCGCGAAGTGGTGCCCGATATCGTGCGCGAGGTGCCGCTGCGCGACCGGCGCGCGCTGCTGGCCGATTTCGCGGCTGCCAATCCGGCGCGTTTCCTCAGGGAACTGCCGCCCAAAGCGCCGGAATATGTCCGCCTGATGCGCGAGAAGCTGCGCCTCGAGCGGCTGCTGACGCAGGGGGGATGGGGCGCGCCCGTGCCTGCCGATGCGCTGCGCCCGGGGCAGAGCGGCAGGGCGGTCGTCGCGCTGCGCAACCGGCTCGTCGCCATGGGCTATATGGGGCGTTCGGCCACGCAGAGCTACGATGCGGCGCTGCAGCGGGCGGTGCAGGAATTTCAGGCCGATCACGGGCTCGAGCCCGACGGGGTGGCCGGCAGGAGCACGATTCGCGCGATCAATGTGGGGATCGAAAGGCGCCTGGCCTCGATCGTCGTCGCGCTCGAGCGCGAGCGCTGGATGAATATCGAGCGCGGCAAGCGCCATATCTGGGTCAATCTCGCCGATTTCACCGCCAGGATCGTCGATGACGGCAAGGTGACCTTCGAAACCCGCAGCGTCATCGGCATGAATACCAGCGACCGGCGCAGTCCGGAATTTTCCGACATGATGGAATATATGGAGGTGAATCCCTACTGGAACGTCCCCCGCTCCATCGCCACCAAGGAATACCTGCCGGCAATGCTGCAAAACCCCGCCGCCGCCGGGCATTTGCAACTGGTCGATGGGCGGGGCAACGTGGTGCCGCGCTCGGCGGTGGATTTCAGCCGGTACACGCCGGCCAGTTTCCCCTTCAATCTGCGTCAGGCCCCCTCCAGGCGCAATGCGCTGGGTCTGGTGAAGTTCATGTTCCCCAACCGCTACAACATATACCTGCACGATACGCCGCAGAAGGCTCTGTTCGACCGCGAGGTGCGTGCCTTCAGCCACGGCTGCATCCGCCTGCAGAAACCCTTCGAATTCGCCTATGCGCTGCTGGCTCCGCAGACCGATGACCCGGAGGGGGTGTTCCAGCAGGCGCTGCGCTCGGGCAAGAATACCCGCATCGACATCGTGCCCAACGTGCCCGTGCACCTGGTCTATCGCACGGCGATCGTGCCGGCTTCGGGCCGGGCGCAGTATCGCGACGACATCTACGGGCGCGATGCGAGGATTTTTGCCGCATTGCAGGCCGCCGGGGTGGAAGTCGGCGGCGTGGAGGGGTAAGCCTGACCCCGGCAGGCGGGGCCGGCAAGGCGCGCCGCGCCGGCGGAGTGGCAAGCTGCAAGGGGGCCGTGACATGGCTGTGACGTTGGCAGAAGTCGCCCGGGCTCTGGGGCCGGGGGCCGCGTTGCGGGGAGATGGGGCGCTGGAGATCGAGGGCATGGCCGAGCCGCAGGATGCGGGGGCGCGCGATCTGGCGCTGGCCGAACACACCGGCGCCCGCCTGCATTTTCACGCCCTCTCGGCAGCCGGCTCGGTACGCCTGTTGGGGGAGGCCCAGACCGCCAAGCTCCCAGTGAGTGCCGACGTCGCGGCACACCAGCTCCATCTCACCGAGATGGACGTGGAAGACTTCGACGCAAACTGCCACGTCTCGCCG
>JALTZY010000192.1 GCA_027045905.1 Paracoccaceae bacterium | reverse complement strand
GAAATCGGCAAGGAGGCCAATTTCCTGCTGCTCGACCTGCGCGCGCCCCATGCGGCGCCGATATTCGACCCCATCGGCCATATCGTCTATTCGGCCGGCAAGGCGGATGTGCGCGAGGTCTTTGTCGCCGGGCGCGCGGTGCTGCGTGACCGGCAGGTGCAGGGGCTCGACGTGGCCGCCCTGATGGCCCGCGCGCAGGCGCTGGTGCCGCAAATTCGCGCTTCGCTGGAGGAAGAATGAAGGCTGATTTTGGCAAACGTGTTGCAGAAGCATGTGTCTCTATTCGGGCGGTTAGTGACTATGTGCCGGAGCTTGCCCTGGTCGCCGGCACGGGCCTTGCGCCGATGCTCGAGGAGATCGACGTGGTAGCGCGCCTGCCCTATGAAGAGATCACGGGCTTTCCCGTCTCCACCGCGCCGGGCCATGCGGGCGAGCTGATCCTGGGCGAGCTGCGCGGGCGGCGGGTGGTGGCGCAGAGCGGGCGCTTTCACCTTTACGAAGGCTGGAGCGGCGACGATATCGTGCTGCCGGTCTATGTGATGCGCGCACTTGGGGCAGAGCGCTATGTGGTGACCAATGCCGCCGGCGGGCTCAACCCGGAGCTCGAAGTGGGCAGCGCGGTGGTGATCGCCGATCAGCTGAATTTCACCGGCCTGCACCCGCTTTCGGGCCCCAATGACGATACGCTCGGCCTTCGCTTCCCCGACATGTCGCGTGCCTATTGCCCCGATCTGCGCGCGGCAAAGGCGCTTGCCCACCTGCCCACGGGGATTTATGCGGCGATCCACGGCCCCGAATTCGAGACCAGCGCCGAGCGGCGCTTTCTCGGCATGGCCGGGGGCGACCTGGTGGGCATGTCCACGGCGCTGGAGGTGATTGCCGCCAATCACGCCGGGATGCGGGTGCTGGGCTTCTCGGTCGTGACCAATTCGGCCACCGGCGGGCCGGACCAGCAGCCCGACACGCTGGAGGAAGTGCTGGAAAACGCCGCCATCGGCGCGGTGAAAATACGCGCGGCGATTGCCGCCATGCTCGATGCGGGGGAGCTGTGATGCTCACCGGGCGGCGCGCCCTCGTCACGGGAGGCTCCGGGCCGATCGGCGCGGCGATTGCCGCGCGGCTGGCAGGGCTGGGGGCCGATATGGTGGTGCAATATGGCTCTAACCCGCCAGAAAGCGGCTTTGAGGCGGTACAGGCGGATCTCGCCGCGCCGGGCTTCGAAGACGCGCTTCTGGAGGCAGCCGGGCCGGTGGACATATTGGTGAATTGCGCCGCCGATCAGGCATTGGGGCCGATGGAGGAGATCACGCCCGGCGAAATGGCAACCATGCTCGCGGTCAATGTCACCGCGCCGATGCTGCTCGCCCGTGCCTTTGCCGCGCGGCTTGAAGGACCGGGCGCGGTGGTCAATATCTCCTCCATCGAGGCACAGGCCCCGGCCCCCGGCCACGGCCATTATGCGGCAAGCAAGGCAGCGCTGGAGACCCTGACCCGCGCCCAGGCCGTGGCGCTCGCCCCGCGCGTCAGGGTCAATGCGGTGGCCCCGGGCCTGATCGCCCGGCCCGGCATCGAGGAGGACTGGCCCGAGGGCGTCGCCCGCTGGCGCGCCGCCTGCCCGCTTGTCCGCCTCGGCCGGCCCGAGGATGTGGCGGCGGCGGTTGCCTTCCTCGCCGGGCCGGAGGCCGACTGGATCAACGGCACGGTGCTGACCCTCGACGGAGGCATGCGCGCGCGCGCGGGCTGGTAGGCGGCTGCCGGCACAGAGGCAACCAGCGGCCCGAAAGGCGGACACAACCGCAAGCGAAGCTTGACATTTTGTCGCATCGCCTTGACCATCCGATAAAATTCCCGGTGCGAAACCCTGCACCGGCAAGCCGAAAGGCCAGACATGGCCCCATGGGAGGCAGGGGGCAGGACCCGGGCGCTCAGGACGACAAAATCGAGAACGACAAACGACAGAGGAGATAATTCATGAAACCCTTCAGAAAGATGCTTGCCAGCGTGGTGCTGGGCCTCGCTCTCGCCGCCCCCGGTGCGCCGCTATATGCCGAAACCCCGCCCAACATGCTGGTGATCGCCAACCGCATCGACGACATCACCACCCTCGACCCGGCCGAGAGCTTCGAATTTGCCGGCTCCGACGTGATCCGCAACATCTACGGAAAGCTGGTCAATTTCGACCCGATGAATCTCGACGCCGGTTATGTCCCGGACCTGGCCGAGAGCTGGACCGTCTCCGAGGACGGGCGCACCATCACCTTCAAGATGCGCGAGGGGGTAAAATTCGCCTCCGGCAATCCGGTGCGCGCCGAAGATGCGGCCTGGTCGCTGCGCCGGGCGGTAATCCTGAGCAAGACCCCGAGCTTCATCCTCACCCAGTTCGGCTTTACCCCGGAGAATGTGGAGGAGACCATCACCTTCGATGCAGACGCGAACACCGTCTCCATCACCACCGACAAGCGCTATGCGACATCGTTCGTACTGAACTGCCTGACCGCTACCATCGGCGCGATCATCGACAAGGAAACGGTCATGGCCAACGAGGTCGATGGCGACATGGGCAATGCCTGGCTCAAGACCAATTCCGCCGGCTCCGGCGCCTATACGCTGGTCTCCTGGAAGCCCAATGAAAGCGTGACGCTCAAGGCCAACCCTGACTTCTACCTCGGCAAGCCGGCCATGGACCGGGTGATCGTCCAGCACGTCGCCGAGAGCGCCACCCAGCGGCTGATGCTCGAGCGCGGCGATATCGACGTGGCCCGCAACCTGAACCCGGACGACATTGCCGGCCTCGAAGGCAAGGACGGCATCGCCATCGACAGCGAGCTGCGCGGGCGGCTGATGTATATCTCGCTGAACCAGAAGCACCCGGTGCTCTCCAAGCCGCAGGTGCGCCAGGCGATCAAGTACCTGATCGACTACCAGGGCATGCAGGACAGCTTCCTCAAGGGCCAGTATGTGATCCACCAGAACTTCCTGCCCGCCACCTATCTCGGCGCGGTGGACGAGAATCCGTTCAGCCTCGATATCGAGCGGGCCAAGGCGCTGCTGGCCGAGGCCGGCGTGAGCGATCTGGAGATCACCGCCGGGGTGCGCGAGGCGCAGGAGCGGCTGGAGATCGCCCAGTCCCTGCAGAATACCTTTGCCCAGGCCGGAATCACGCTCAATCTAGAAGTCGGCACCGGCAAGCAGATCCTGACCAGGTATCGCGCCCGGGAGCTGGACATGTATATCGGCGCCTGGGGGCCCGACTACCCGGACCCGCATACCAATGCCGGCACCTTCGCCTATAACCCGGACAACAGCGACGAGGCCCAGGCCACCGGCCTTCTGGCCTGGCGCAATGCCTGGGATACCGGCGGGCTGACCGAAAAGGTCGCCGCCGCCGTGGTCGAGCCGGACCGCGAGGTGCGCGCGCAGATGTATCGCGACATCCAGGCCGAATTCCGCGAGACCTCGCCCTTTGCCATCATGTTCCAGAAGATCGAGCAGATCGGCCGCGCCGAGAATGTCCAGGGCCTGAGCCTTGGCGGGGCAATTACCGCCGTCTCCTACTGGACCGTGACCAAGTAAATGGCCATCGCCGAAGACAATCCGGGGGGGCGGCGCAGATCGCCCCCCTTGCTGCGGCACCTCAGAAAGGGCGCCGCCACCATCGGCGCGGTGCTTATCACCATGCTGGGCCTGCTCTTCGTCACCTTCCTGATCGGGCGGGTGATGCCGGTGGACCCGGTGCTTTCGGTGGTCGGCGAGCGCGCCAGCAAGGAAGTCTATGACGACGCCTTTCGCGCCATGGGGCTGGACAAGCCGGTGCTGGTGCAGTTCGCCTATTACCTGCGGGACGTGCTGCATTTCGACTTCGGCACCAGCCTGCTCACGGCCCGCCCGGTCTCCGAGGACATCGCCCGGGTCTTTCCCGCCACCTTCGAACTGGCGACGCTGGGCACGCTTTTCGGCGTCGTCCTCGGGGTGCCGCTCGGGGTGATCGCCGCCGTCAGACGCGGCAGCTGGGTGGACCAGAGCGCCCGCGTGGTGGCGCTGATCGGCTATTCGATGCCGATCTTCTGGCTCGGGCTCGTGGGGCTTCTGATCTTTTACGGCATCCTCGGCTGGGTCGGCGGGCCGCGCCGGCTGGACATCTTCTACCAGGATATCGTCGAGCCGCGCACCGGGCTGCTGCTGCTGGATTCGGCGCTGCAGGGCGAATGGGGCGTGTTTCGCAACGCGTTCAGCCACATCATCCTGCCCGCCTCGATTCTCGGATATTATTCAATGGCTTACATCAGCCGCATGACGCGCTCCTTCATGCTCGAGCAGCTCGGCGCCGAATATGTCATCACCGCCCGGGTCAAGGGCCTGCCCGAACGCCGGGTGATCTGGCGCCATGCTTTCGGCAACATAAAAGTGCAGCTGATCACCGTGATCGCGCTCTCTTATGCGAACCTGCTCGAAGGCGCGGTGCTCACCGAGACGATCTTCTCCTGGCCCGGCATCGGCTCCTATATCACCACCGCGCTGCTGTCGGCGGACATGGCGGCGGTGCTCGGCGGGACCATCGTGGTCGGGCTGATCTTCGTGCTGCTCAATATCTTCTCCGATCTTCTCTACAAGTTTCTCGACCCGAGGGCGAAATGAGCCGCACGAGCCAAGACAGACAGACCTGGCGCCAGTGGCTGCTGACCGACACGCCCACCTCGCGCGCCCATGCCCGGGCGGTGGCGGCCTATAACGGCTGGCTGCGGCTCAGGGCCAATCACATGGCGATGCTCGGGCTTTACATCCTGCTCGCCCTGCTGCTGGTGGCGCTGCTGGCGCCCTGGCTCGCGCCGCATGACCCGCTGGCGCAGGATCTCGCCAACCGGCTTCAGCCGCTCGGCACGCCGGGCCATCCGCTGGGGACCGACAGCCTCGGGCGCGACATCCTCAGCCGGATGATCTACGGCGCGCGGATCACCCTCTATATCGTCACCCTGGTCGCCCTGATCGCCCCGATCGTCGGCCTGCTGGTGGGCACGGTGGCGGGCTATGCCGGCGGCTGGACCGACGCGATCCTGATGCGCGTGACCGACATCTTTCTCGCCTTCCCGCGCCTGGTGCTGGCGCTCGCCTTCGTCGCCGCGCTCGGCACCGGGATCGAAAACGCGGTGCTGGCCATCTCGATCACCGCCTGGCCGCCTTATGCGCGCATCGCGCGGGCCGAGACGCTCACCTTTCGCAACAGCGACTTCATCGCCGCGATCCGCCTGCAAGGCGCGCGGCCCTTGCGCATCATCACCCGCCATATCTGGCCGCTCTGCCTGTCCTCGCTGATCATCCGGGTGACGCTCGACATGGCCGGCATCATCCTCGCCGCGGCAGGCCTCGGCTTCCTCGGCCTCGGCGCGCAACCGCCGAGCCCCGAATGGGGCGCGATGGTGGCGGAGGGGCGCAAGTTCATCCTCGATCACTGGTGGGTTTCGACCATGCCGGGGCTGGCGATCTTTACCGTCTCGCTCGCCTTCAACCTGCTCGGCGACGGGATGCGCGACGTGCTCGACCCCAGGGAAGGGAAATCCGGATGAGTCAGGCAAGCGAAACCCTGCTGGATATCGAAAACCTCACCGTCACCTTCCCGACCCGTTCGGGCGAGTTTCAGGCGGTGCGGGGCATTTCCTTCACCCTCGGGCGCGAGCGGCTCGGCATCGTCGGCGAAAGCGGCTCCGGCAAGTCGATGACCGGCCGCGCCATCCTGCGCCTGATCCGCCCGCCGGGGCGCATCACCGCCGACCGGATGGCGCTTCAGGGGCGCGACCTGCTGGCGATGCGCGAAAAGGAAATGCAGGGCGTGCGCGGGCAAAGGATCTCGATGGTGATGCAGGACCCCAAGTTTTCGCTCAATCCGGTGATGCGGATCGGCGACCAGATCATGGAGATCTACCGCTTCCATACCGGCGCCGGCAGGAAACAGGCCCGCGCCAAGGCGATCGAGATGCTCGAAGCGGTAGCGATCCGCGACCCGGAGCGGGTGATGCGCGCCTATGCGCATGAAGTCTCCGGCGGCATGGGCCAGCGCATCATGATCGCCATGATGCTGGTCACCGAGCCGGAAATCCTGATCGCCGACGAGCCCACTTCGGCGCTCGACGTGAGCGTGCAGGGCTCGGTGCTGGAGATCATCGACAAGCTGGTAAAAGAGCGCGGCATGGGGCTGATCTTCATCAGCCACGACCTCAATCTTGTCGCCAGCTTCTGCGACCGGGTGCTGATCATGTATGCCGGTCGCATCGTCGAGACCTGCGCCGCCGACAAGCTGCACGAGGCAAAGCACCCCTATACGCGCGGTCTGCTCGGCTCGCTGCCGCGCATCGACCGGCCGCAGAAGCGCCTCCAGGTGCTTGAGCGCGATGCCGCCTGGGCCGAGGCCGAAAGCGTGAGTGGCCGCCTATGAGCGAGATTGTCCTTGACCGCCTGAATGTCTGGTTCGGCGAGGGCGCCGACCGGGTGGACGCCGTGAAGGGCGCGAGCTTCACCGTGCCTTCGGGCGCTTCCTTCGGCCTTGTCGGCGAGAGCGGATCGGGCAAGTCCACCATCCTGCGCGCCCTGGTCGGACTGGTGCCCACCTGGTCGGGCAGGATGAAGGTCGATGGCGTGGCGCTCGGCAGGAAACGCCCGCGCGGCTTCTATCGCGATGTGCAGATGGTGTTTCAGGACCCGTACGCCAGCCTGCACCCGCGCCATTCTGTGGATGCCATGCTGAGCGAGACGCTGAAACTGCACGGCTTTCGCGACATAGACGCGCGCATCGTCAAGCTGCTTGACGATGTGGGGCTGGGGCCGCAATTCCGCTTCCGCTACCCGCACCAGCTTTCGGGTGGGCAGCGCCAGCGGGTGGCCATCGCCCGCGCGCTCGCCCCGGAGCCCAGCGTGCTGCTGCTCGACGAACCCACCTCGGCGCTCGACGTGTCCGTGCAGGCCGAAGTGCTGAACCTGCTCACCGACCTGCGCGCGGCGCGCGGGCTGACCTACCTGATGGTCAGCCACAACCTCGCCGTGGTTTCGCATATGTGCGAGGAAGTGGCGGTGATGCAAAACGGCGAGATCGTCGAGGTGATGAGCGTGGAGGACATGCGCGCCATGGCCCCCAGCCACCCCTATACGAGCCGCCTGCTCGAAGCCTCGATGGGCTACCGGCCGGCAGGATAGCCGCCGCTTGCCAATGCGCAGGATCCCCGTATCTTGCGCATCATGGCCAGAAAGGATACCGACCCTCCCCCGGAAGTCTCCCTTTACGATACCGCGCCGGCGGAAGAGGATCTCTGGTTCCTCCCGCCCCCGCCCTCCGTGGACAGCGGTCCTGCCGCTCCGCCCTGGCCCACGGCCACGCCCCGCCGGCCCGGAACCGGCACGCGGGACTGGGAGCGGGCCGAGGCCGGGCTGGGGCGCGAACTGGCCGCCGCCGCCGCCGCCCTGGCGCGCCTGGATCAGGCCCTGGCGGAGCAGGGAGCAAGACGCCAGGCCGCGGTGCAGCGCCTTGCCGCCGGCGAAGTCGCCGTGCTGAGCTGGGCCGAAGGCCATCGCCTGTCCCCCGAGCGCATCGCTCTCCATGCCATGGCGCGCCTGTCTGCCGCCGATGCCGATCACCGCGCCCTTTCCCGCGCCGACTGGGCCCGACGCCGCCTGCTCGGCGGACAGGATCCGCTCGATGGCGAAGTCTTTCTCGCCGGGGGCGGGCGGGCCGGAGACGGCGCCTTGCCCGGCCTCAGAATGCAGGAAATCGCCCGCGCCGATCTGCACCCGATCAGCCGGGCGGCGATGGCCTTTCACCTGTGGCGGGGGCTGGACCTCGGCGGCCCCGAAGCCATGCTTGAGCCGGTCACGCTCGCCGCCCGGATCGGCGCGGAGGGGCTGCGCGGCCTGCCCTTCCTGCCCCTTGCGCTGGCCGGGCTGGCGGGGCTCGACGCCCGGGGCACGCCGCAGGCGCGGCTGCGCGGATTTCTCGCCGCCGCCACGCGCGCCTGCCAGGCGGGACTGATGCAGGTCCGCCGGCTGCGGGACTGGGAAGCGCGGGCGCGGCGCGCCATTGCGCCCCTTTCCGGGCGCACCCCGCCGGCGCTGGTGGAAGCTCTGGTGGCGGTACCGGTGCTCTCGGCGGTCCAGGCCGAACGCCTCACCGGCGCCAGCCGCGCCGCGGTAAGCCGTAACCTTGCCCTTCTGACCGAAATGGGGCTGGTGCGCGAAGTGACCGGGCAGAGCCGCTATCGCTTCTGGAGCGCGGCACTATAGGCGCAAATCAGTCTCTGACCTGCCTGAATCAGTCTCTGATCCCTCTCACAGCACCGGTCCCAGCGTCGCCAGCCCGTTCTGCCACATACGCCGGGCGAGGCTCCATTGGGCGATGTCTTCGAGCGTCACCGGGTCGGAATCGCGCAGATATGCCTGCTGCCGGGCGATCAGGGCGCGGGCCAGCGCCGCATCCTCCACGAGCACGTCATTTTCATAATTGAGGTCAAAGCTGCGCATGTCCATGTTGGACGAGCCGATGAACACCGCCTTGGCGTCGATGCTCATGGCCTTGGTGTGCAGCAGGCCCTTGCGGTATTCCCATATCTCGCCGCCCGCCTCCAGGAAGCGGCGGTAATAGCTGCGCGAGGCGGCGGCGACGACCCAGGAATCGTTGTTTTTCGGCAAGTTCAGTGACACTTTCACCCCGCGCAGGGCGGCGGCGCAAAGGGCGTCTATCACCGTCGGATCGGGGACGAAATAGGGCGTGGTGACGTATAATTCGCGCTCGGCCCGCCCGATCAGGGCGCAAAACATCTGCGGCGAGGCGCCGGGGCGCTCGGTCGGCCCGTCGCCCACGGCAATGGCGGTGATGTCGGCAGGATGGCGAGCGGCGACGGGGCGAAAGGCCGCAAGCGGCGTTTCCACCTCCTTGAGCCAGTCGGACGCGAACAGCAGCTGCAGCTGCCCCACCACCGGCCCTTCGAAACGCATCAGTATATCGACCCAGGGGGCGTATTTCGCCTTGATGCGGAATCCCGGGTCGGCGCAGTTCTGGCTGCCGGTATAGCCGATGCGCCCGTCGATCACCGCGATCTTGCGGTGGTTGCGCAGGTCGATCCGGCTGCGCAGGAGGGTGCGCAGCGGCGTATCGAGCGGCAGGGAGATGGCCGTCTCCACCCCCGCTTCCGCCATTTCGCGCCACAGGGGCGAGCGGGTGAGCGGGCGCGAGCCGAGCCCGTCCACCATCACCCGGCATTTCACCCCGCGCCCGGCAGCGCGGATCAGGGCGCGGGCGGTATTGGTGCCGGTCGCATCGTCGAGCCAGATGTAACAGAGCATGTGCACGCTCTCGCGCGCCGCGTCGATATCGGCGATCAGCGCCGCCCGCGCCGCCTTCGCATCGTCGAGCAGCCTGGCATCGTTACCGCCGGTGGGGCAGAAGCCGTTGATCGAGCGCGCATAGGCAAAGGCCGGCGCCATCTGCGCCGAAACCCGGCCCGAACAGGCTTCGGCAAGGGCATTGGCAAGGGGCGCGAGGCGGGCGGAGATCTCGCGGTGCCGGCGCGCGGCGCGATGGCCCAGATCCACCTCGCCGAAGAGGAAATACAACGCCCCGCCGACAAAGGGCACGGTCAGGATGACCATGAACCACGCCATGCGCGAGGAGGGCAGCATCCCGTCGCGCAAGAGCAGGCGCAGGGTAAAGGCCGCCACGATCAGCGTATGCAGCTCGAAGGTCTGAAAGGCTGTCATCATGGCCCCCGCTCGTTTCGTCCAGCTTAGCGCGCCCCCGCCGCCTTCACCAGCAGGCAATCGCCCGGGAATGTGAATATACAGGCTCCGGCGAACGGATACCCGGAGCAGGCCGGGCGCCGTGACGTTGCGTAAGGGCGCTTGACGCGGGGGCGGACGCGGCGCACCCTTGGCGCGGAACTGTAGAGCGAGGCCCCCATGAGCACCCAGCCCGAAACCACCCGCGCCCTGATCGCCCGCCAGACCGAGGGGCGCAAATATGCGACCGCCTTCGAGGATATCCCGCTTGCCGACCTGCCCGAAGGCGAGTTGCTGGTGCGCGTCAGCCATTCGGCGCTGAATTACAAGGACGCGCTGGCGATCACCGGCAAGGCGCCGATCATCCGCGCCTTTCCGATGGTGCTGGGGATCGACCTCGCCGGCGAGGTGGTGGAGAGCGCCAGCGCCGATTTCGCCCCCGGCGACAAGGTGCTGGTCAATGGCTTCGGCCTGTCGGAGACGCTCTGGGGCGGCTACAGCCAGTACCAGCGCCTGCCCGCCCGCGTGGTGCAGAAGCTGCCGGCGAGCTTCAGCCCCGAACAGGCGATGCAGATCGGCACGGCTGGCTATACGGCGATGCTTTGCGTGATGGCGCTCGCCGATCACGGGCTTGAGCCGGGCAGGGATGCGGTGCTGGTCACCGGCGCCACCGGCGGGGTCGGCTCGGTGGCGGTGTCGCTCCTGGCGCGGGCCGGGTTCCAGGTGAGCGCGGTCACGGGGCGACCGGAGCAGGCGGGCTTCCTCAAACGCCTCGGGGCGGCCGAAGTGCTCGGCCGCGACGATATCGATACCGGCGGGCGGCCGCTGGCGCGCGAACGCTGGGGGGGCGCGGTGGATGTGGCCGGGGGCAAGCTGCTGGCCGACGTGATCGCGCAGACGAAATATGACGGCATGGTGGCGGCCTGCGGCATGGCCGGGGGCGGCGACCTGCCGGCATCGGTCTATCCGTTCATCCTGCGTGGGGTGACGCTGCGCGGGGTGGACAGCGTGATGGTGCCCATGACCCGGCGCGTGCGGGCCTGGGAGCGGCTGGAAGCGGAACTGGACCGCGACCTGCTGGCGGAGCTTTCCGAAACCCGGCCCATGGCGGACCTGCCCGAGCTTGGCCCCGACCTGCTGGAGGGGCGGCTCAAGGGGCGTATCGCGATAGAAATCTGAGGCGACCTTCGGAGACATATCCGGCAAACCTGCCTTTTGCGGGATACAAGCCATGTCCACGACTCCGTCGCCGAGCCGTATGACCCGCAATCCCGCACGGATGAATCCAGACCGGGCGCGGGCACTGATCGTCTCGCATCCGGGCCAGGAATTCGTCACTATTAGCCGTGTCAGAGACATTATCGGAGGATTTGTTGACAGCTGTCAACTTTTCCCGGCCCGCCCTGCACGGGATCGACCAGGACATCCCTCCTTACCTCAAAAGGTCACCGAAAGCGTATGAACAAGAGCCAGCCCTTCGCCTGTACCGGCGCCGACATTTTCGACGGCGAAAGCCTCCACCGCGACCGCGCCCTGCTGGTGCGGGAGGGTCGCATCGCCGGGATCGTGGCGCCGGGGCAGCTGCCCGAGGGTGCCCGGCGCATCGCGCTCGAGGGGGGTACGCTAGTGCCCGGCTTTGTCGATCTGCAGGTGAATGGCGGCGGCGGGGTGATGCTGAACGACACCCCCACGCCCGAAACCCTGCGCATCATCGCCGCCGCCCATCTCAGCGTCGGCACCACCGCGCTGCTGCCGACGCTGATCACCGACACGCCCGAAAAGACCCGCGCCGCGATCGACGCCGTGGCGCGGGCGACCCGCGCGGGCGTGCCGGGGATTGCCGGACTGCACCTCGAAGGCCCGCATCTCTCCATCGCCCGCAAGGGCGCCCATAACGCGGCCCTGATCCGCCCCATGGAGGCACGCGACCTCGATGCCCTCCTGGACGCCGCCTGCCGCCTGCCCTCGCTGATGGTCACCGTCGCCCCCGAGAACTGCACCCCGGCGCAGACCCGCGCGCTCAGCGAAGCCGGAGTCACGGTCTCGCTCGGCCACAGCGACGCGCCTCTTGAAACCTGCCGCGAACACATCCGCGCCGGGGCCCGCGCCGTCACCCATCTGTTCAACGCCATGAGCCAGCTGCAGAGCCGCGCGCCGGGCTTGGTCGGCGCGGCTCTTTCCGCTGGCGAAGTATCTGCCGGGCTGATCGCCGACGGCATCCATGTCCACCCCGAAAGCATCGCCATCGCCCTCAGGGCCAAGGCGGGGCCGGGGCGGATATTTCTGGTCAGCGATGCCATGGCCGTGGCCGGAACCGATCTCGAGAGCTTCACCCTCGAAGGCCGCCGCATCCGCCGCGCCAATAACCGCCTGACGCTGGAGGACGGCACGCTCGCCGGCGCCGACCTCGCCCTAGCCGATGCGGTGCGGCTGATGTGCGGCCCGGTCGGCCTCGACCGCGCCCAGGCGCTGGCCATGGCGACCTCCATCCCCGCCGATCTCATGGGCCTCGAACATGGCCGCCTGATCCCAGGGCGCGCGGCGGATTTCATCCACCTTGACGACAATCTGACCCTCCGTTCGGTCTGGCAAAACGGCGCGATTTCGAAAAGTTGACAGCTGTCAACTTTCGCGCCGGAGCAACGCCAGGATCATCGGACCGGGCGAAAACGCGCCCGTTTCCGCCTTGCGCGTGAGCGCGCACAGATAGCCGCCGGGGGACTTGATTTCGCCGATCCGCTGCAGAATCGCCGCCAGCGTGATCGCCGCCACTTCCGGCCCCATTACCTCCTGCGCCCGCCGCCAGGCATCCGGGCTCACTCCCATCATCCCGCGTACGAACCCGGCCAGAGCGACCAGCTCGTGCCAGTGTTTCGGTGCGTGGGGCGCATAGGGCAGGATGTCCGGGCAGGCCTTCAATACCAGCGCCAGCGGAAGGCTCGGCTCCGCCCGCGCCGTTTTGCCTTTTTCTTGGGCAAGTTCGGGATCAGGAGAATCTGGATTTGAATTAGAATGGTGCCGCTCACAATCGGCGTCATTGCCGCTCATTTTTTCTGTTTCGGACAGGACATCGCGGATCTCAGCAAGCCGCCCGCGCAGATCCGCTGCCAGCGCCTCGAGCGCGGCAAAGTCCATCTTGCGCCGCAGCCGCTTGTGAAAGTCGAGAGCGGCCTGCTCATGCGCCTCCCAGGGCGCGCCGGGCTGGCTCTCGCGGCCATACTCGATCAGCTTCAGAAGATCGCGCTTCATCAGCACCACCTCCTCGCGCAGGCGGCGCAGGCGCTCGGCTGCCGCGCGCACCTCGGCCGCCGCCTGCGTGATCTCTCTCGCGCGCACCAGCAGCGGCCGCAGGTCGAAGCCAAAGGCCCGCGCTATGCTGCCATCGGCGGCGCGGGTCGCGTAGCGCTTGCCGTTGGGGCTGTCATGGCGCAGGATCAGCCCGGCGCCTACCAGCGCCGCGAGATGCCGGCGCAGGGTGCTCTCGGCCATGCCATGCGCCCGCTCGGACAAGGCGCGGTTCGACGGAAAGACGATCAGGCTTTCATTGTCCGAAAGACTCGCCTCCTGGTGAAAGCTCAGCAGCGCATTGAGCACCGTCAGATCGCGGTCGCTTACCCCGAAAGCCGCCCGCGCCACGCACAGCGCGCGAAAGATCTCCCACTTGTCCACCTGCGGCGTGCTGACCGGGGCGCGGGCGGCCCTGGCCTGCTCGATCAGCGCAGCCGTCACCGGCCGCCGCCCGAAAGGCGTCGTCGTCAGTATCTCCATCGCGTTTCACGAGACAAAAGATAACGCCCGCCGCGAACGACGTGTTGACAGGAGTCAACAGGCTGCCTAGATTCGGAAGTGCGAATAACGAACCAGGCCTCTCGGGATCCTTCTCGGGGGGCTTTTCTCTGTCTGTCGTGCCTCCTTTGTTTCTGCTTCGGGTTTGTCCCAGGGAATGCCCCGGGGGCTATTCGCCGGACTGCTCCTTCCAGTTCCGGTGAATCTCGGCGAGATTGGCGACCAGCCAGCTGTCGAAGCCCTCGGCCTTGCGCCGGTCAATAGTCAGGACCAGCTTGCTGCCGCGGTCGCGGATCTCGGCGATCGGCTTGCCGGCTGGCGTCCTGAGATATTCGGG
>JALTZY010000191.1 GCA_027045905.1 Paracoccaceae bacterium | reverse complement strand
GTGAAGAGATCGTCGGCCAGCCCCGGCACCCGGGGCAGAAGCGCCGCATCGGGCGCGGCGATGCACTCGACAGCCAGCGTGTTGAAGGCGGGCACGTCGCGAGACCAGCTTTCGGCCAGCCCGTCAAAGCGCGCTTCTTCGGGCCCGCCCATATGCGCGAGCACGCTCATCGGGCTCTGCCCGAAGCCGCGCGCGGTGAGGAAGGCGGCGATCCGGCCGGGCGTCCCGGCCCCGGTGGTGAGGATCAGAAGCCGCGCGCCGGGCTGGATGAAGGCGATCATCTGCTCCACCGGGCGACCGTGGACGGTGAGCGTCTCCACATCGGCCATGGACCAGCCCATGCGCGCGGCGGCGAGCTGGAAAGCGCCCACATGCGGGTGATAGACGATCTCGGCCGGATCAATCGCCCGGCCGATCCGCGCGCCCACGGAAAACCACAGCGGATCGCCCGACGCGAGCACCACCACGCGCCGGCCCCGCAGGCGCTCGAGCGTGCCGATCAGCGCGTCGAACGGGCTGGGCCAGGTGATCCGCTCGGCGCTGCTCTCGCCCACCAGCGCATGGTGGCGCACGCCGCCCAGGATCACCTCGGCCGCCTCGACCACAGCGCGGGTCGCCGGCGTGAGCCCCGCCAGCCCGTCTTCGCCGATGCCGACGATATTGAGCCAGGGTTTCATGGGTGGGCCATGCCGGGGGCGCTGCCCCCGGACCCCCGGAGTATTGATGGAAAGATGAAAGGGAGGGTCATTGCGCGATCTCGTCGATCAATCCGCGAAAGGCCGGGGGATGGGGCTCCCAGGCGGCGAGAACCGCGTGGGCGTAGTCTGTCACGGCCTGCGCGTGGCTGCCGGGATCGGTAGCGGCATGAATGGCGTCGATGGTCACGCCAAGGCTGGCGGCGGGCATTGCAAGGGGCGGGAACTCGTGCCCGGATCTGGCGGCGCGCCGCAGGAAGGCGACGATCTGTGCTTCGGGGACGCTGTCCTCGAAATGCAGCATCAGCGCGGCCATGTGGATCCAGAGAGACTGGCGCGCCCGCCGGTCGGAGCCGATCGAATGCTGCCCGCAATAGGCATCCGTCAGCAGGCGGCGCGCCTGCCAGTAGCCGGGGTGGGAATATTCGCGCGCCAGCACCTCGCCATAGCGCGCCCAGCAGGCGGGGCTGGGGCTCATACAGGCGTGGGCCGGCCCGTCATGGTGGCCGACATGGCCGCAGGCGGGGCAGGTGGTCATGGCGAGGTCTCCCGGTGCGGGGGGGTGCTCAGGGCATTGACTGCCGCCGCGGCCATGGCCGAGCCGCCGCGCCGGCCTTTGAGGGTAACGAATTCGCAGCCGCGGGGGCGGGCGGCGAGTTCGGCCTTGCTCTCGGCGGCGCCGACAAAGCCGACCGGGAAGGCGAGGATCAACGCCGGGCGCGGCGCGCCGGCATCCAGCAGTTCGAGCAGGTGGAAGAGCGCCGTGGGAGCATTGCCGATCGCCACCACCGCGCCTTCGAGGTGCGCGCGCCAGAGTTCGACCGCCGCAGCGGAGCGGGTGTTGGCGATCTCGCGGGCAAGCGTGGGCACGCGGGGATCGTTCAGCGTCACGATCACCTCGTTTGCGGCCGGCAGCAGGCGGCGGATCACGCCTGCGGCGACCATTTCGCAATCGCAGATGACCGGCGCGCCGGCAGCGAGCGCGGCCTGGCCGGCCTCGAAGGCGCGGGGGGAAAAGGCCAGCCGGTCGGCGACCTCCACCATGCCGCAGGCGTGAATGACGCGCGTGGCCAGCCGCGCCATGCCGGCGGGGAAGCGCTCAAGCCGGGCTTCGCGGGCGATTGTGGCGAAGCTCTCGGCATAGATCGCGGCCGGCTCGCGCAGGTATCTGAGCCGCCGGGCGGTCATTTGCGCCGCGCCGAGAGGGGCCCGTGCGGGTGGTGGGCGTGGGGGTATTCTGGGTGATGGTGGTGATGGTGATGCCCGTGGGCGTGGTGGTGATCGTGCCCGTGGTGATGGTGGTGATGGTGGTCCATCTCCAGCCGGCACGCGCCGGTGCAGAAATCTTCGCACAGGTCACAATCGGCCACGTTGGAGCCCGGCACCTGCGCCCCCTGCCCCTCCACATGGTGGTGGTGGCTCTCCTGCACCGCGCCGACTTCGGCCTCGAAGCCGAGGATCCGGCTGCGATACTTGCAGGTGCCGCAGGTGGGTGGCACCGCCTCGCCCAGCTGTTCGGTGACGCGTTCGGCGAAGGTTTCGAGCACGCCGGGATGGTCGTTGAGATAGCCGGCCTTGACGAATTCGATCTCCGGGTGCCGGGCTGCGACCCGGTCGGTGAAGCCATGGATGCGGTCGATCAGGATGCCGGTAAACAGGAAATAGGGGAATACCACGATGCGCCGGTAGCCCAGCCGCGCGGCGTGTTCGAGCGTGGGCTCGACCAGCGGGAAGGTGACGCCGGAATAGCCCACTTCAAGCCAGCCGAAGCCCATGCCCTCGGCCAGCATCCGGGCGAGCTTGGCGACGTTGCCGTTGGCGTCCGGGTCCGAGGCGCCCCGGCCGATCACCACGAGGCAGGTTTCTTCCAGCGGCACCGCGCCGAGGCGCGCATTGGCGCTTTCGACCGCCTCGCGGATGCGCGCGCCGGCAGCGGCGAGCATGCCCGGGGCGAGGCCGAGCTCGCGGCCATAGGTGACTTCGATGCCGTGCTCGGCGGCGTAAGTTGCGAGCACCGTGGGGATGTCGTTCTTGGTGTGCATGGCGGCAAAGAGCATGCCGGGCACGGCAACGATGCGCTCGCAGCCGGCCGCGCGCAGCTTGTCGAGCCCTGCCCGGATCACCGGATTGGCGAATTCGAGATATCCGTATTCCACCGGCCATTCGGGGGGCAGGCGCGCGGGGAGCTTCTCGGCCAGCCGGGCGAATTCGTCCACCGCCGCCTGACTTCGCGAGCCGTGGCCGCAGATCATCACGCCGATGCGGGGCGGAGTGTCGGGGTCGGATGTGGGGCGCACGGCAATTCCTCCAATGGCGCAAGGGGGCGCAAAGAGGCGCTTGCCTGACGACGCTGCGTCCGATCCCCGGTGTGGGTCGATCTTCGGCAGCCAACCTC
>JALTZY010000190.1 GCA_027045905.1 Paracoccaceae bacterium | reverse complement strand
CTCGGCGTGACTTTCTGCAGGTTTCGATGGCCGCTTCGGCGCTTTACGGCGCCAGCGGCTTCGGCAATTGGGCCCGGCTGGCAGCCCAGCAGCGGCTGAACCAGGACGATCTGCTGAAGTTCGACACCTATGGCAACGTGTCGCTGATCCATATCACCGACATTCATGCGCAGATGGTGCCGATATATTTTCGTGAGCCGGAGATCAATATCGGCGTGGGCGAGAACCGGGGCCAGGTGCCGCATCTGACCGGGGCCGATTTCCGCCGCCTTTACGGGATCGAGGGTGGCAGCCCTTCGGCCTATGCGCTGACTTACGATGATTTCTCCGCGCTTGCCCGGGAATACGGCAAGGTCGGCGGGCTCGACCGGGTGGCCACGGTGATCAATGCGATCCGCGCCGAGCGGCCCGATGCGCTGCTGCTCGATGGTGGCGACACCTGGCATGGCTCGCTCACCTGTCTGAGGACGCAGGGCCAGGACGTGGTCAACGTGATGAACAGGCTCAGGCCCGACGCGATGACCTTCCACTGGGAGTTCACGCTGGGCAGCGAGCGGGTGCGCGAGATCGTCGAGGGGCTGCCCTTTGCCGCGCTGGGGCAGAACATATTCGACAAGGAGTGGGACGAGCCAGCGAGCGATACTTTCGAGAGCTACCGATTCTTCGAGCGCGGCGGGGTGAAGATCGCGGTGATCGGCCAGGCGTTTCCCTACATGCCGATCGCCAATCCGGGCTGGATGTTCCCGGAATACAGCTTCGGCATTCGCGAGCAGCGGATGCAGGAGATGGTGGACGAGGTGCGCGCCGAGGGGGCGGAGCTGGTGGTGTGCCTGAGCCACAATGGCTTCGACGTGGACAAGAAGATGGCCGGCCGGGTCAAGGGGATCGACGTGATCCTGACCGGCCACACCCATGACGCGCTGCCCGAGCCGGTGCTGGTGGGCGAGACGGTGCTGATCGCCTCGGGGTCGAACGGAAAGTTCGTCAGCCGCGTCGATCTGGATGTGCGGGATGGCCGCATGATGGGCTTCCGCCACAAGCTGATCCCGATCTTCTCGGATGTGATCGAGCCCGACAAGGAAGTGGCCGCGGCGATCGAGGCCGAGCGCGCGCCCTTCAAGGCCGAGCTCGAGGAGGTGGTCGGCCGGACCGAGAGCCTGCTCTACCGGCGCGGCAATTTCGCCGGCTCCTGGGATGATCTGATCCTGGAGGCGCTGATGAGCGAGCGCGATGCCGAGATCGCCATGAGCCCCGGCGTGCGCTGGGGGCCGAGCCTCTTGCCGGGGGCGGACATCACCCGCGAGGACATCTACAACGTCACCTCGATGACCTATGGTCAGGCCTATCGCACCGAGATGACCGGAGAATTCATCAAGGTGATCCTGGAGGACGTGGGCGACAACCTGTTCAATCCCGACCCCTATTATCAGCAGGGCGGCGACATGGTGCGTGTCGGCGGGCTCGGTTTTACCATCGACGTGACCAGGAAACAGGGAGAACGGATCAGCGATCTGACTTTGCTTGCGACCGGCGAGCCTCTGGATCCGGGGCGCAGCTATGTGGTGGCCGGCTGGGCCAGCGTGAATCAGGGAACCGAGGGCCCGCAGATCTGGGATGTGGTGGAGAGCCATATCCGCAAGCAGGGCACGGTGCGGGTGCCGAAAAACGATACGGTCAGGGTGATCGGCGCCTGAGCGGACATTCCTTTAGCCCTTTCGCGCGCAGTCGTGATTTTGGCAAAATGACGCTGCCGGTTATACTGGCGGCGTCGTTGTCTTTTGCAGGGAGGAGGAGATGCGTGGTTTCAAGGGATTTGTCGTCTGGCTGGTGGCGGTGGCGGGGCTGGCCGGGGCAGGGGCGGCGCAGGAGCTGGGCGATGACGGTCTGCACAAGCAGCCCTGGTTTGCCGATACGTTTCTCGACATGCGCGAGGATCTTGCCGATGCGGCTGCGCAGGGCAGGGATCTGATGGTGATCGTGGAGCAGCGCGGCTGCCCCTATTGCAAGGAGATGCACGAGGTCAATTTCAGCCGCGAGGAAATCGTGGAGCTGATCGAGGAGAATTACTATGTCGTCCAGCTCAATTTGTGGGGCGACCGGGAGGCGGTGGATTTCGACGGCACGGAAATGACCGAAAAGCAGCTGGCGCGCCGCTGGGGAGTGAGCTTCACGCCGACGACGCTGTTCTTTGCCTCGGACGCGGAGCCCGAGGAGGCGCTGGCCTTTGTTTTGCCGGGATATTTCAAGCCCTTCCACCATGCGCGCGCGCTGGAATACGTGGCCTGGGATGCCTACAGGGAGGAGCCGAATTTCCAGCGTTTCGTTCAGGCGCGAGGCGATGAGATGCGTACCCGGGGGCTGGAGGTGGAACTCTGGGAATGAGGGCGCGGAGCGTGCGAGGTGCCCGGCCGGGATGGTCCACGATTGCATGCAGCTATGCGCTGGGCGCAAGGGTGGGGCGTTCAGTCCTTCAAGGGTTAGGGAAAATGAACTGAAATACAAATAGGATTATTTTAATATAACTTTGTTGCGGAGGCGTTTGGGCTAAAATGTTCCCATGATGAAAGCGAAACTGTATATCTTGGCCGCGCTGGCGGCTCTGGGGTGGGCCGCGCCTGCGGCTGCCCATGATCACGGCGACCCGGAACGGGGCGCGGCGGTGTTCAAGGCCTGCAAGTCCTGCCATCAGGTGGGCGAGGGGGCCAGAAACCGGGTCGGCCCGATGCTGAACGGCGTCTTCGGTCGGCCGGCCGGCGCGGTCGAGGGCTACCGCTACTCGGCCGGGATGGAGCGCGAGAGGGCCGGCGGGCTGGTCTGGACCTGGGACACGCTGGACGCCTATATCGAGAACCCGAAGGCGCTGGTCAGCAAGACGCGGATGAATTTCCGCGGCATCAAGGACGAGCAGAAGCGCGCCGACCTGCTGGCCTATCTGCGGCTGTTCTCGGACAATCCGGCGGATATTCCCGAGGCCGAGCCCACCGATGTGAGCGAGCTGCCGAACCTGTCGCCGGAGGTGCTGGCGCTGGTCGGAGACCCGGCCTATGGCGAATACCTTTCCAGCGAATGCACCACCTGCCACCAGGTTGACGGCAGCGACGAGGGTATCCCTTCGATCACCGGCTGGCCGGTGGAGGATTTCGTCGTCGCCATGCATGCCTACAAGGAAAAGGTCCGGCCGCATCCGGTCATGCAGATGATGGCCGGACGGCTGTCGAACGAAGAGATTGCCGCGCTGGCAGCATATTTCAACGGCCTGTGACACGGGCTTCAACGGGAGGAAGAGCCATATGAAACTGAACCGGAGAGGATTCATCGGTGCCACCGCCGGGGCAACGGCGGCACTGGCCGCGCCCATGGTGCGGGCGGCTTCGCACGGGCGGCCGAAAGTCGTGGTCGTCGGCGGCGGGGCCGGGGGCGCCACCGTGGCGCGCTACCTGGCCAAGGACAGCCAAGGCGCGATCGACGTGACCCTGATCGAGCCCACGCGCACCTATTACACCTGCTTTTTTTCCAATCTCTACCTGGGCGGGCTGGTTGATCTGAACTATATTGCCCACTCCTACGGCACCCTGGCGGCGGAATACGGCATCAACGTGGTCCACGACTGGGCCACCGGCATTGACCGTGATGCCAAGACCGTGGCCACGGCCGGCGGGCATTCGATCCCCTATGACAAGCTGATCCTCAGCCCCGGCATCGACTTCGTGGAGGGTTCCGTGCCCGGCTGGGACATCAGCGCCCAGAACGAAATGCCCCACGCCTACAAGGCCGGCAGCCAGACCGAGCTGCTGCGCGCCCAGATCATGGCCATGCCCGAAGGCGGCACCTATGCCATGGTCGCGCCGCCCAACCCCTACCGCTGCCCGCCCGGCCCCTATGAGCGGGTCAGCATGGTGGCGCGCATCCTCAAGCAGCATAACCCCACCGCCAAGATCATCATCGCCGATCCCAAGCCGAAATTCTCGAAGATGGCGCTGTTCCAGGATGGCTGGAGCCGGCATTACGACGGCATGATCGAGTGGGTCGGTCCCGATTTCGGCGGCGACAAGGTCTCGGTGGACCCGGGCGCCATGACGATCGATATCGACGGCGAGGTGACCAAGGTCGATGTCTGCAACGTCATCCCGGCGATGAAGGCGGGGCGTATCTGCGAAATGGCCGGGATCACCGATGGCAACTGGGCCCCGGTCCATGCCCGCGACCTGCGCTCGAAGATGGATGACAATATCCATGTGCTCGGCGACAGCTGCGCTCAGGGCGACATGCCCAAGTCCGGCTTCTCCGCCAACAGCCAGGCCAAGGTCTGCGCCAATGCGGTGCGCGGGGAGCTCACCGGCTCGGCGGTATTCCCGGCCAAGTTCTCCAATACCTGCTGGTCCTCGCTCGATGAGAACGATGGCGTCAAGGTCGGCGCCACCTACGAGGCCACCGATGAGAAGATCGCCAAGGTGGACGGCTTCATCTCCAAGACCGGCGAAGATGCCGCCATGCGCCAGGCGACCTACGAGGAGAGCTTTGGCTGGTACGAGGGGATCACCTCGGATATGTTCGGCTGAGAAGCGAACGATTCCGACGCTGGGAGGCGGGGCTTCGGTCCCGCCTTTCGTCATTCAGGAAGGAAATCAGGGAGGAAATATGCGCAAGTTCATCCTGACCGCCTGCCTTGCCATCGTCACCGCCATGCCGGTACGCGCCGGGGAGGGGGCGGGATATGTGACATTGCCTTACGACGGGACGTTCGAGGATGCTGCGTCAAGCGTGGAGAACGCGATTATCGGCGCCGGGCTGAAAGTGGATTATGTCAGCCATGTGGGCGAAATGCTGACCCGTACCGGGCTGGATGTGGGCTCGGATGTGGTGCTGTTCGACGATGCGCGGATTTTCGTCTTCTGTTCGGCCAGCCTTAGCCGCAGGGTGATGGAGGCCGATCCGATGAATGTCGCCTATTGTCCCTACGGCATCTTTGTCGCGGGCCGTGCGGGGGAGGTGGTGATCGGCTATCGGGAATATCCCGAAGGCATCATGCAGGAAGTCGAGGCGCTGCTGCACTCCATTGCCGAGGAGGCCGCGGCCTTTTGAGCGGGGGCGGATTGCCGGCTCTGCGCGCTGCCGGCCTGAGGTCCGGGCCGGCCTGCCCGGCTGCGCCCGGCCTGCCCGCCTCGCCCCGCCTTGCCGCTGCCTGCGACAAATCCGAGCGTTTTCATCAAATATCAACCGACCCCTTGTATTCTCGAACACATGCAATAAATTGAATATCAACCAGGCCGATGGGGCCGTGACCGATATCCGAAGGGACCGAGACAATGCGTGATACAGTAAATGTGAAACCCGAGGTGAAAGCCTTTTTCGATGATGACAGCCATACCATCTCCTATGTGGTGAAAGACCCGGGCAGCAATGCCTGCGCGGTGGTCGACTCCGTGCTGGACTTCGACTATGCCGCCGGGCGCATCTCTTATGAAAGCGCCGACGAGATCATCCGCTACATCGAGGAAAACGGCCTCAAGCTCGAATGGCTGATCGAGACCCATGTCCATGCCGACCACCTGTCGGCCGCGCCCTATATCCAGGAGAAGCTGGGCGGCAAGATCGGCGTGGGCGCCAATATCAAGGTGGTGCAGGACGTGTTCGGCAAGATCTTCAACGAGGGCACCGAATTCGAGCGCGACGGCAGCCAGTTCGACGCCCTGTTCGAGGATGGCGATACCTACCGGATCGGCAACATGGAAGTGCAGGTGCTGCACACGCCCGGCCACACGCCTGCCTGCATGACCCATGTGATGGGCGACGCGGCCTTTGTGGGCGATACGCTGTTCATGCCCGATGCGGGCTCGGCGCGGGCTGATTTCCCGGGGGGCGATGCGGGTACGCTCTACGACTCGATCCAGAAGGTGCTGGCGCTGCCCGACGAAACTCGCCTGTTCATGTGCCACGATTACGGCCCCAACGGGCGCGAGATCCGCTGGGAAACCACGGTCGCCGAGGAAAAGGCGCACAATATCCATGTGGGCGAGGGCAAGACCCGCGAGGATTTCATTCGCTTTCGCACCGAGCGCGACGCCCAGCTCTCGATGCCGCGCCTGATCATCCCCTCGATCCAGGTCAATATGCGCGCCGGCCACTTCCCGGATCCCGAGGATAACGGCACCGTTTACCTGAAGACCCCGATCAACGCGCTCTGAGACAGTCTGACAGGAGGAAGAGCATGGACATCAAGCAAATGGACCGCAAGGTCTCGGTCTGTGGCCAGATCGGCCCGGAGGATCTCGACAGGATCGGGGCGATGGGCTTCAAGGGCATCATCTGCAACCGCCCGGACGGCGAGGCCGACGACCAGCCGGATTTCGACGACCTGGCGGCGATTGCCGAGAAGCTGGGGCTGAGCATGGCCTATATCCCCTATCTGAACGGGACGCTGACGCCCAAGCTCCTGGCCAAGCTCAGCCATGCGATCGACGCGGTGGACGGGCCGGTGCTGATGTATTGCCGCTCCGGGCGGCGCTCGACCATCCTGTGGGAAGCCGTGCGCGGACCGCAGCGGATTGCGGCCGAGTGAGGGGGCGATTTTTCTCGCGAAAAATCGTGCCTCCGGCGGGAGTATTCTGGGAAAGGTGAAAACAGGCGCGCGAGGAATCGGGCGCCTGTTTTTCTGTGGTGTCGGTCAGGAATCTGCGCTGCTCGGCGGGGTGCCTGGTGCGCGGTGGTGGACCTGTGCGTCTGAGTCGTTATAGCTGTGGGCAAAGGAGGTGGTCATGGATTACGACAGAAACAACATCTTTGCCAGGATACTGCGTGGGGAGATTCCGGCGGTCAAGGTGCATGAAGACGAAGAGGTGCTGGCCTTCATGGACATCATGCCCCGCGGCAGGGGGCACATGCTGGTGATCCCCAAGGTGCCCATGCGCAATCTGCTCGATGCCGATCCGGCGGCACTTTGTGCGGTGGTCAAGGTGGCGCAGAGGCTTGCGCGCGCGGCACGTACGGCGCTGGGGGCTGATGGCATCACGCTTCAGCAATTTTCCGAAGAGGCGGGCGGGCAGGAGGTGTTTCATCTGCATTTTCATGTGATCCCGCGCTTTGACGGTCTGGCATTGGGCCGGCCCGGGGTGATGGGCGACATGGATGAGATCGGCGCCATTGCCGAGAAGATCCGCACGGCACTCGAGGCCGAGGCGTGAGCGGGCTCGATCTGGGTTGGGTGCGGGCGCAGTTTCCGGCTTTTGAGGAGCCGGGGCTGGGGGAGATGGCGTTTTTCGAGAATGCCGGGGGCTCTTACACGTCGCGCTTCGTGATCGACCGGCTCACGCGCTTTTACACCGCGCGCAAGGTGCAGCCCTATGCGCCCTATGAGGCAAGCCGGCTTGCCGGGCGCGAGATGGACGAGGCGCGCGCGCGTCTGGCGGCGATGCTGGGGGTGGCGGCGGACGAGCTTTCCTTCGGCCCCTCGACCAGCCAGAACACCTATGTGCTGGCCCAGGCCTTTGGCGAGATGCTGGGCGCGGGCGATGCGATCGTGGTTACCAATCAGGACCACGAGGCCAATTCGGGCGTCTGGCGCAGGCTTGCCGCGCGCGGGATCGATATACGTGAATGGCGAATCGAGCCGGAGAGCGGCCATCTGGATCCGGGGGCGCTGGAGGCGCTGCTGGACGACAAGGTGCGCCTTGTAGTTTTTCCTCATGTTTCCAATGTGATAGGAGAGATAAACGATGTCGCCGGCATCTGTGCTCGCGCCCGCGCTGCCGGGGCATGGTCCTGCGTGGACGGGGTATCGGCCGCGCCTCACGGCCTGCCGGACGTGGCGGCGCTGGGGGCGGATATCTACCTGTTTTCGGCCTACAAGACCTATGGCCCGCATCAGGGGATCATGGCGATCCGGCGCGAAGTGGGAGAGCGGTTGCCCAATCAGGGACATTATTTCAACGGCGATTGCCTCTACAAGCGCTTCACCCCCGCCGGGCCGGATCATGCCCAGGTGGCGGCCTGTGCGGGCATGGCGGATTATATCGACGCGCTGGCGGCCCATCATGGCATCGAGGGTGAGCCGCCGGCGCGCTCGTCCGGGGTGTCGGCGCTGATGGCGGCCCATGAGGCGCGCCTGTTGCAGCCGCTGCTCGACTACCTGTCCTCGCGCAACGATCTGCGCCTGCTCGGCCCGGCACAGGCGGCGGGGCGCGTGCCCACCGTGGCGGTGGATCTCGGGCGCAAGGCCGAAGAGGTGGCCGCTGCTCTGGCGGTGCATGGTGTCATGGCCGGGGGCGGGGACTTCTACGCCACGCGCGCTCTGGAGGCGCTGGGGGTGGATCTCGAGACGGGCGTGCTGCGCATGAGCTTCGTGCACTATACGACCGAAACGGAAGTGAAGAGGTTGATCCTGGCCCTTGATCTGGTGCTGTAGGAGCACGGCCGGGATCTGTCGCCCGGCGGTTGATGCGCAAAGAAGATTGAAAATACTGCTGGAAGCTGCCTAAACTCGCCCATGCCTACTGCCGCCCGTCTCGTCGGAGCCCTGTTCTTTGCCGCTCTCGGCTGGTTCTGCGCCGAGCTGTTCAAGCCGCTCCTGCCCGAGGGCACGGCGGTGGGGCTGTTTTCGCCGGTCAGCGCCTGCTTCGGCGTCCTGGTCGGATGGACCTTCACCGGAAAGCGCGCGGATCAGACGCATTCGGGCGGGCCGGGGATCGGCCTGACATCTTCGGTTTTGCTTGTCTTCTGGGTATTGCTGACCTTTTCCGGCTACAGGATGCTGCAAAAGGCGCTGAACAAGCTCTATCACGGGCCGGTCGAGGCGCTGCAGGACATGTTTTCGCTGGCAGTCGATTACCTGCAGCTTGCCGGACAGAGCCCGCAGCTGGTCGCGGCGCTGGTGGTCGGCGGGCTGGCCGGGGGATGGCTGACCGAGCGGGTGGCACGGCGGTGGCCCTGATGGCGCCGGGGAGCCTGATCGGGATGGGGGGCGAGAGTGACGGCGCTGCTGCTGCTTGAGGGCTTTGCCGATGCAGCCCGGATGCCCCCGGGTCTGCCCGGGGCGAAGGGCGGTGTGCCGCATGTGCTGGACGGGCGGGCAGGGCTGCTCTTTGTCGCGCCGGCGCCGGCGCTCCGCGCCTGGGTCGAATATGTGGTGGAGGTCCTGGCCGGAGAGTCCGGGCTGGAGGCGGTCATGCGCGACATTGCGGCGCCGCTGCCGGAGGCGGGGGAGGGGCTGGAGCCCGGCCCTGCCCGGAAAGAGGCGGAGCGCCTGCGGGCGGTGCGCTGCCTCGCCTATACGCCGCCGGGCATGGAGCGGGCGGGGGCGCTGGTGATCGGCGAGATCGCGCTTTGTGCCGGGCGGGTGCCGGAGAAGGCGCTGCGGTCGCGGCTGGGGATGGTCCGCACCCGCGCGGCGGCGCGTCTGCGCGGGCGGGAGCATCCGGCCCCGGCCAGCCTGCGCCGGGACTGGGGACGCGAGGCGGTGCGCCAAAGTGCCCGCCGTCTTCCCTGGGCCGGGTTTTTCACGGTGGAGCAGTCGGAGCTTTGCTTCCGCCGCTTTGATGGCACCATGAGCGCGCCGGTGGAGCGGGCCGGCTTTGTCAGTGGCGATGCGGCGCTCGTGCTGCCCTATGATCCGGCGCGCGATCTGGTGCTGCTGATCGAGCAGTTCCGTTACGGCCCCTTCCTGCGTCATGATGCGCGGCCCTGGACGCTGGAGCCCATTGCCGGGCGTATCGACGGGGGCGAAAGCCCGGAAGAGGCGGCTAGGCGCGAGGCGCGCGAGGAGGCGGGGCTGGAACTCGAAGGGCTGGAACTGGTCTCGGCCAGCTATCCCAGCCCCGGCGCCAATTCCGAGTTTTTCTACTGTTATGTGGGGATTGCGAGCCTTGATGCATCCATGCAGGGGGTCGGCGGACTGGAGACGGAGGCGGAGGATATCCGGAGTCATGTGATTCCGTTCGAGCGGCTGATGGAGCTGGTCTCCTCGGGCGAGGCCAATTGCGGCCCGCTCGTCCTGCTGGTGTTGTGGCTGCGGCTGAACCGTCCCAGATTGCGCGGGTGCGCTTGAGTTTGTCTCGCGCGCTGCATAGACAGGAGTGAGACAAGCGCGGGAGGCAGCATGAATATCGCGAAAGATCTGGCGGCGAGCGTGGGCAATACCCCGCTGATCCGCATGCGCGCGGCGAGCGAGGCGACCGGCTGCGAAATCCTTGGCAAGGCCGAGTTCATGAATCCGGGCCAGTCGGTCAAGGACCGCGCCGCGCTCTGGATCATCCGCGACGCTCTGGCGCGCGGGGCGCTGCGCCCGGGCGGCACCATCGTCGAGGGCACGGCCGGCAATACGGGCATCGGGCTGGCGCTGATCGGGGCTTCGATGGGGTTTCGCACGGTGATCGTGATCCCGGAGACCCAAAGCCGGGAAAAGAAGGAAATGCTGCGCCTTGCGGGCGCCGATCTGGTGGAGGTCCCAGCCGCGCCCTATCGAAATCCGAACAATTTCGTGCGATATTCGGGCCGATTGGCCGAGGAACTTGCAAAAATCGAACCTGACGGGGCGATCTGGGCCAATCAGTTCGATAATGTCGCCAATCGCCAGGCGCATATTGATACGACCGGCCCCGAGATCTGGGAGCAGACCGGCGGACGGGTTGATGGCTTCGTCTGCGCGGTGGGCTCCGGGGGTACGCTGGCCGGTGTCGCCGCCGTGCTCCAGCCCAAGGGCGTGAAGATCGGTCTCGCCGACCCGATGGGGGCGGGGCTCTATTCGATCTACACGACCGGCGAGATGAAGACCGAGGGAAGCTCCATCACCGAAGGGATCGGGCAGGTGCGCATCACCGCCAATCTCGAAGGTTTCCGGCCCGACATGCTCTGGCAGATACCGGACGAAGAGGCGCTGCCGGTGCTCTTCGACCTCGCCGCCCATGAGGGGCTGGTGCTGGGCGGCTCCAGTGGCATCAATCTGGCCGGCGCGATTCGCATGGCGCGCGAGATGGGGCCCGGCCACACCATCGTCACGGTGCTGGCCGATTACGGCAGTCGCTACCTTTCGAAGCTCTACAACCCGGCCTTCCTTGCCGAAAAGGGACTGCCCGTGCCCGCCTGGCTGGCCGAGAGCGCCGGGCGCGACCTGCCCGACGTGACGGTGGTGGCGGAATGAGGCGGCTCCTGCGTCCATGGCTGCTGCTGGTCCTGATTCTGGTCGCGTCGGCGGGCCTTGCCCAGGAGCAGCAGAGCACCGCCCCGGCCGTACCGGAAGCACCCGTCGCCGAGATGCCGGAGACAGGCCCCGATTACACCGCCTGGGAAGCGGTGGCGGCCCGCGCCGAAGCGGCGTTGGAGGCGGGGCGGGCCTCGGATCAGGCGCTGATGGATCTGCGCGGCGAACTGGTCGGCTGGCGGACGCGATTCGCCGATTATGCCAGCCGGAACAATATCCATATCGAAACCCTGAGGAGCCAGCTTGCCACCCTGGGAGCGCCCCCGGAAGAAGGCGGAAGCGAGCCTGCGGTCCTGGCCGAGCGCCGGGAAGAACTGCAGCGCCAGCTTGCCGAGGCGGAGGCGCCGCTGAAGAGCGCCGAAGAGGCCGGGGCGCGGGCCGATGCGCTGATCGGCCAGATCGACACGATCCTGCGCGCTCGTCAGACCGACTTGCTGTTCGAGATGGGGCCGAGCCCGCTCAACCCGACTGCATGGCCCGGTGCGCTGGGCGATCTGGGCGCCACGCTGCGCCTGGCCTGGGGCGAGGTGGCCAAGGCCTGGGGCAGCGAGGTGCAGCAGGCGGAGCTTCGCCGCGATCTGCCGCTGGTGATCCTGCTCGCCGTGCTGGCGCTGGTGCTGCTGCTGCGCGGGCGGGTCTGGGTGATCCGCTTCGGTGCCGGGGTGCGGGCGAAGAGCCACGGGAATCTGCGCGGGGTCTGGGGTTTCGTCCTCTCGCTGGGGCAGGTGGGGGCGCCGCTGGTAGGCATTTTCGCGCTGGCCGAGGCGCTGAACCGTGCCGGAATCCTCGGCCTGCGCGGCCAGGTTCTGGCCGACAGCCTGCCGCAGCTGGTGCTGGCGCTCTTCAGTGCTGCCTGGCTGGGCGATCGTGTTTTCGGCGTGGGGGTGGGAACCTGGTCGTTTCTCAATCTGGAAGCGCGGCAGCGCCGGGAGGGACGGCTGGACGCGACCCTGCTGGGGCTGTTTTACGGGCTGCACATGAGCCTTCAGGAGCTTGCGCGCTACGAAAGCTGGCCGGAGGAAACCCGGGTGGTGCTGGGCTTTCCGCTGGTTCTCGGGGCGGGGGTGGCGCTGGTGCGGCTGGGGTGCCTGCTGCGCGGGCATGTGCTCCGGGAGCGGGATGCCGGTGATGGGGGCAGTTTCCTTGCCGGGGTGCTTGCCGGTGCCGGGCGGGCGGTGGCGGCGATCGGCGTGGCCGGGCCGGCGCTGGCGGCGGTGGGCTATTCGGCACTGGGCGAGAGCCTCGTCTTTCAGACCGGCCTGACGCTGGCGCTGATCGGCGCGCTGGCGGTGCTGCACCGATTCTTCACCAGCCTTTACGGGCTGGTGCGCGGGCTCGACGAACAGAGGGCGGCCGAAGCGCTCGTGCCGGTGCTGGCGAGCTTTGCCACCTTCCTGACGAGTCTGCCGGTACTGGCGCTGATCTGGGGCGCCCGGGTGGCCGATCTGCAGGAGGTCTGGACCCGGATACGCGACGGCATCGTGATCGGCAATACCCGTATCTCCCCGACTCAGTTCTTCACCTTCCTTGCGGTCTTCGTCATCGGTTACGGACTGACTCGGCTGATCCAGGGCATGCTGCGCTCGACCGTCCTGCCCAAGACCCGGCTCGATATCGGCGGGCGCAATGCGATCAGCGCCGGGGTGGGCTATCTGGGCATCTTCCTGGCCGCAATCGTGGCGATCACCGCGGCGGGGATCGACCTTTCGAGTCTCGCCATCGTCGCCGGCGCGCTCTCGGTGGGGATCGGCTTCGGCCTGCAGAACGTGGTGTCGAATTTCGTTTCCGGCATCATCCTGCTGATCGAGCGTCCGATCGGCGAGGGCGACTGGATCGAGGTCGGCGGCAAGCAGGGCTATGTGCGCGACATCTCGGTGCGCTCGACGCGGATCGAGACCTTCGACCGCACCGACGTGATCGTACCCAATTCCGACCTGGTCAGCGGCCAGGTGACCAATTACACCCGCGGCAACCTGATCGGCCGGGTGATCGTGCCCGTCGGCGTGGCCTACGGCACCGATACGCGCCGGGTCGAGCAGATCCTGCGCGAAATCGCCGAGGCGCATCCGCTGGTCACGGTCGATCCGCCCCCGGGCGTGGTCTTTCAGGGCTTCGGCGCCGATGCGCTCGAGTTCGAGATCCGGGCGATCCTGAAGGACGTGAATTTTGCCCTCTCTGTGAAAAGCGACCTCAACCACGAAATCGCCCGCCGCTTCGCCGAAGAGGGGATCGAAATCCCCTTCGCCCAGCGCGATATCTGGCTGCGCAACCCCGAGGCGCTGGCCAGGATGGCGCCGGGGGCAACCGTGGCGGGGCAGGGAAATCGCGCCGGCCCGCCGGATCTGTCCGACCTGCATGGGGGAGAGGGGGATGAGGGCGCTCCGGGGGAGAGCGACTGAGCCTCCGAATCGCCTGACCGGGGCAATGAGCGGCGCAGGCTCGACCGTCCCGCATGGCGCCTTGTCCGGGGTCTGGCGCCCCCCCCTTTCACCTTTCCCGAAATACTCCCGCCGGAGGCACGATTACCTGCGAAACTCTCTGCAAAAGGCATCCCGCTCCGGCCTCTGCCCGTAACCGCACGATTGCTACCGCCATTCAGGCGGCGTTTTCGAGTTTGGCGCCGGGTTTTCTGTTCCAGGGGAGCAGTTCGTCGATGCGGTTGATCTTGTGATCCTGGATGCGGTCGAG
>JALTZY010000189.1:2794-3113 GCA_027045905.1 Paracoccaceae bacterium | reverse complement strand
ATGCGACCGGGCGGCAGACGCGGCGGCCATAGCACTGCAGACTTCCGCCTACTGGAGCATCGATGCCCGGCTGGCGAGCCTGAGCCTGCAATCCCTCATGCGCATCGGCAGGATGGAGGATGCGCAGGCGGCGGCTGAGGCTTTGCTGCAAATGCCGTCCGTGGGCGCCGGACAGGCGGCCGTGGCGGCGCAGTTCTTCATTGATGCCGGCGATCCGGAAAAGGCCCGCCGCATGTGCACGCGGGCGCTGGAAAACGGCGAGGACAGCGCGCGGCTGCGTTATCTGCTGGCGCGAGCAGAACTGCTTCTGGGAGCGGCC
>JALTZY010000189.1:0-2784 GCA_027045905.1 Paracoccaceae bacterium | reverse complement strand
CGGTGCAGGTGGCACCGGGGCTGGCGAACGCGAAGGTGTTGCTGGCCCAGGCCTTCATTGGCACAGGAGCCTTCGACAAGGCGGCAGACCTTTTGCAGCGCGTGGCAAACAAGCCGAACGCCTCGGACAGCGTGCGGCGCATGGCCATTGCCATGCTGGCCCGCAGCGGGCGCACGCAAACCGCCATGCGGCTCTACCAGGCATACCTGAACCGGAAAAGGCTGGCGCTGCCATCCAATCTCGGCAAGGCCCTGCGTGATCTCGAACAGCGGGATCTCAGGGACTGCGTGCCCCAGGGGCGGCTGGACTGGGCCTACCGGCTGTCACAACTGGCGGGAGCCGAGCTGCCGGCGGACAGGGAGGAGTGGGAAAGACGGGCCTGCTGGGGGCATGCGGCGGACAAGCTCATAGCCGACTGGATGGAAGCACGGCCGGAGCGGGTGGAAGAGCTGGCGGCACTGTTCGGGGACATGGACGAAGAGGCCGCGCTCCTGCGCCAGATGCTGAATGCCGGCGGCCGTGGCGTCCTCCTCGTTTCGGCCCACGTGGGCCCGCTCTATGCCGGCCCGGTGGCGGTCTACAAGCAGGGTTTCCCCTTCAAGTGGGTAGCCTCCATGCCCGGCATTTTCAAACAGTACGGAGACACCCTCATCTCCGTTACCGACATGAGCGAGGTGAAGGTCATCGCGGCCATCAGGAAGGCGCTGAAACAGGGCGAGGCGGTGATCATCGCCGTGGACGGCGCGGGCGGCTCGCCGGCCGCTCCCACCATCCCCTTCGCCGGACAGCAGGTCACCTATTCCGACTTCGCCGCGCGCCTGGCGTATCGGCTGGGCACGCCCACGGCCTTCGGCGCCCCCTACTGGCAGGATGGCGCCATCCGTTTCCGCCTGCGTCCACTGCCCCTGCCGCAGGCGGAAGAGGAAGAGATCGACTATGTGACGCGCTGGACGGAAGCCTTCTTTGCGGAACTGTTGGACTATTTCCGGCTGGGGCCGGAAAACCTGCGGCTCAGCGGTGGCATGTGGAGAAGCATCTCATGAGGAAGAGGCTGCTGGCGCTGCCGCTGGCCGCCGTGCTCGCGGTGCTGCCTGCGGGGGCGCATGCGGCCGCGGAGCGGGCTGTCGCCTGCTCCCCGCCCGCCGTGGCCGAGCTGGTGGACGAGTCGGGAAAGGTGGCGGGGCCAGGGGTGCGATCGCTGCTCGCGGAGCGTTCCGGTTACGCCGCCGACGTGACGGGAGGCGCGGGAGGCGTCCTGTACAAGGTGACTTCCACCGCCGACGACGGCGCGGGATCGCTGCGGGACGCCCTGCGGCGGGTGCGGCAGTCGGGAAAGCCGGGATGGATCATCTTCGACCTGCGGCTGACAGGGCAGACCATCCATCTGCGCAAGGAGCTGCGGCTGGCCGGGAACCTCACGCTGGACGGCCGCTGCAGCGCGGTCGGCATCACGGCGCCGGCGACGTCGAACATTCTGGCCATAAGGGATGGCGGCAATATCATCATCACCGGGCTTTCCCTGTTTCGGCAACAATATCGGGAACTGGGCCGGCGCAACCGGGACGCCATATCCATCATCGGCGGCGCGGGGCCGGTGTGGATCCATCGCAACCGCCTTTCACACTGTGGCGACGGCTGCGTGGACGCCGCCATGACCAGCCCGCCGCCGCGGCCGGTGCGCGTGACCATCAGCCACCACGTGTTCACGCGGCACAACAAGGTGATGCTGGCGGGCGTGCTCGACTGCGCCCCCGCATCGCCCAAGACCGGGTGCGAGGAACGCGCCCACACCGCGGCAGGGCCGGGCAGGCCAAGCATTTTTCTCACGGTGGCGCACAACACGTTCCTTGCCACCTCGCAACGGCATCCGAAGGTGTACCGCCAGGCACACGCCCATGTCTTCGGCAATACCTACGCCCTGGGCGCCACCACATACGAAGACGGGCGCCGCTCGGCGGTCTATGGCATCGGCGTGGACAAGGGCGGTACGGCCCTGGTGGAGAACAACGTCTTCCGGCTGGCGCCGGGCACATCGCGCGGCGTGGCCGTTCTGAACGTGGGCAGCGGTTGCGCGGTCATGCGGAACAACCGGTTCGCGAAAGGCGTCATTCCCTACCTTGACCGCGCGACCGGAGCACGCAGGCCGGCGGACTGCCCCCTGCCCGCAACGCCACCGGCCGTCCGGCCCGGGGCCGGGAACGATGCGGACAACACGCCCGCGCCGGGACAATAGGCATGCAAGGTCACGCGGCCGCCAATTGCGGCGGGAGCGCCCCATCCGTTCGCGGCCGCCGTGGACATGCCCGACGCCCCGCCGGCGCATCGCCCGAGATGGCAGGCGCTTCACCAGGTGCGGCGGGCTGGGCAGGAGATCTGTTTTGCGGGAAACATGGCGCGCCGGGGAGGATTCGAACCCCCGACCCCCAGATTCGTAGTCTGGTGCTCTATCCAGCTGAGCTACCGGCGCTTGCCAATGGCGCGCCGCCGTTGTGGAGCGGACGGCGAACGGTGCCTATCTAATGCAGGCTTGGGTCGTTTGCAAGCGGCATTTGCGCATGGCCGCCTGTCTGCGCATGCATGGTTCCCGCCACCCGGCGCCGGGGCAATCGCTTCCATCAACGCACCGGCGGCACCATGACGATGCGGGCGCGGCAGGTCGCCCGGCGTTCGTTCTCGCCACAGCGAGAGGGGCGCCCCGTGGGCGAGAAACACACGCGCACCTCCTTCAACAGCGCCTGGCCCCGCCCCCTGCCGCTGCAGACGACGGCGAAACTGTCCTTCGTG
>JALTZY010000188.1 GCA_027045905.1 Paracoccaceae bacterium | reverse complement strand
CTCCTCTGGCGCCCCAGATAGCTCCCGGCCCGCCCCAGTGCAAGAGCGCTCCGGCGCTACCATCTGGCGCGCCGGAGCGCTCTTGCACTGGGGCGGGCCGGGAGCTATCTGGGGCGCCAGAGGAGTGCGCACATGGCCCGAAGACCGGCGAAAGACCTGCCCGAGGAACGGGAGAAGTCGAAAAAGATCGGCGCGCTGAAGGGGCTGTGGCCCTTCCTGCGGCCCTATCGGGGTCTGATGGCGGCGGCGCTGGCGGCGCTGGTCGCCACGGCTTCGATTTCGCTGATCATGCCGATTGCCGTGCGCCGGGTGGTGGACGGCTTTTCCACCGCCACGATCGAGCTGATCGACCGGTATTTCCTCGCCGCGCTCGGCGTGGCGCTGGCCCTGGCGCTGGGCACGGGGCTGCGCTACTATCTCGTCACGCGCCTGGGCGAGCGGGTGGTGGCCGATATCCGCGAGGCGGTCTTTGCCCGGGTGATCGCCATGAGCCCGGCCTTTTTCGAGCGGATCATGACCGGCGAGGTGCTGAGCCGGATCACCACCGACACCACGCTGATCCTGTCGGTGATCGGCTCTTCGGTGTCGGTCGCGCTGCGCAACATGCTGATCTTTGTCGGCGGGCTGGGGCTGATGCTCTACACCTCGGCCAAGCTCACCGGGCTGGTGCTGCTGATCGTGCCGGTAGTGGTGGTGCCGATCGTGCTGCTGGGCCGCCGGCTGCGCAAGCTCGGGCGCGAGAATCAGGACTGGATCGCCAAAAGCTCGGGCAAGGCCTCCGAGGCGCTCTCCTCGGTGCAGACGGTGCAGGCCTTCACCCACGAAGCGCGCTCGCGCGCCGAGTTCGACGCGGTGACGGAAGAGAGCTACGCCTCGGCCAGGAGGCGCATCGCCACCCGCGCGGTGCTGACGGTGATCGTGATCGCGCTGATCTTTTCGGGCGTGGTCGGGGTGCTGTGGGTCGGCATGCGCGACGTGCGCGCGGGAGAGATGAGCGTGGGCGCGCTGGTGCAGTTCGTGATCTTCAGCGTGATGGTCGCTGGCGGCGTGGGCGCGCTGACCGAGATCTGGAGCGAATTGCAGCGCGCCGCGGGCGCCACCGAGCGGCTGGTCGAGCTGCTGGGCGCCGATGATCCGGTGCGCGACCCGGCCCGGCCCGCCGCGCTGCCCGCTCCGGTCAGGGGGGCGATCCGGTTTGACAATGTAAGCTTTCGCTACCCCGCGCGCCCCGAACACCCGGCCCTCGACCGGGTAAGCCTCGAGGTGAGGCCCGGCGAGACCGTGGCCCTGGTCGGCCCGTCCGGGGCGGGCAAATCGACCGTCATCCAGCTGATCGAGCGCTTCTATGACCCGACCGAAGGCGCGGTGCTGCTGGACGGCATCGACCTGCGCAGCCTTGCGCGCCACGATTTCCGCCGCCACATGGCGCTGGTGCCCCAGGATGCGGTGATCTTCGCCGCCACGGCGCGCGAGAATATTCGCTTCGGCCGACCTGACGCCAGCGACGGCGAGGTGGAAGAGGCCGCGCGCGCCGCCTATGCGCACGATTTCCTCGCCCGCCTGCCGGAGGGCTACGATACCCAGGTGGGCGAGCGCGGGGTGATGCTTTCGGGCGGGCAGAAACAGCGCATCGCCATCGCCCGGGCGATCCTGCGCGATGCGCCGGTGCTGCTCCTGGATGAGGCCACCAGCGCGCTCGACGCCGAGAGCGAGCGCCTGGTGCAGAGCGCCATCGACAGGATGTCGCGCGGGCGCACCACCGTCATCATCGCCCACCGCCTGGCCACGGTGAAGAATGCCGACCGGATCGTGGTTTTCGACGAAGGCCGGATCGTGGCCGAGGGCAGCCATGACGAACTGGTCAGCGAAGGCGGCCTCTACGCGCGCCTCGCCCGCCTGCAATTCACCGACGGGGTCGCCGCCGAATAGGGCGCGCCTTGCCGACCTTGCCGCGAGGGGGCGCGGGGCCAGGGGCAGGGAGCGCGATGGTCGCGCCGTTTCCGATGTCGTATGCGCCCTCCGCGAACCCGGTCGTTTGCGTCCGGGTTCCGCCGCGCCGGGCGCGCTCCCGGTTTTCTCGCGAAAAACCGGAGGGCGGGCGGGGGGTTGCCAGTTTGTCTCTTTCGCGGCATCCTGTCTTGTTAACGGATGCCCGGACGAATGCCCGGAATGGGCGCAAGGGGCGAAAAAGGGGTGGAAAAGGGGAGGAGACATGTACCAGTTCAGTTCAATTGCCGACCGCAATGCGATCGAGGCCGAAAAGCCGTGGGAGGATCGCGACCACCCGCAGAGCATCCACGCGCTGCTCAAGCGCACCGTTGACCGGTTCGGCGACCGCCCGGCGGTGAGCTTCCAGATCACTTCGGGACCGCAGGACAAGGCCGAGACCGTCACCTGGCGCCAGTTCTACGAAAGAAGCGTGCAGGCGGCCAATCTGTTTCGCTCCCTTGGCGTGGGCGAGGGCGACGTGGTCGCCTATCTGCTGCCCAATTGCAACGAGACCCTTTACGCGCTGATCGGCGGCGCCATGGCCGGGATCGTCAATCCGATCAACCCGCTTCTGGAACCCGAGCAGATCGCCTCCATCCTGCGTGAGACCGGGGCCAGGGTGCTGGTCACGCTGAAGTCGTTTCCAAAGACCAATGTCGCCCAGGTCGCCGCCGAGGCGGTGAAGCTCGCGCCCAATGTCAAGACGGTGCTGGAAGTGGACCTGAACCGTTACCTCACCCCGCCCAAGAGCTGGCTCGTGCCCTTCCTGCGGCCCAGGACCGAGGTCAGCCACCACGCGGAAGTCAAGGATTTCGTGCGCGAAATGGCGCGCCAGAATACCAGCCTCGACTTCGCCGACACCACCGATGACCGCGTCACCTGCTATTTCCACACCGGCGGCACCACCGGCATGCCCAAGGTCGCCCAACACAAGGTCAACGGCATCGTCTATAACGGCTGGCTCGGCGCCAACCTGCTGTTTGACGAGCGTGACGTCATCATCTGCCCGCTGCCGCTGTTTCACGTCTTTGCGGTGCATGTGGTGTTCATGGCGGTGATGACGGCGGGTGCGCATGTGATCTTCCCCACGCCCGCGGGCTATCGCGGCGAGGGGGTGTTCGACAATTTCTGGAAGCTGATCGAGCGCTGGAAGGTCTCCTTCGTGATCACGGTGCCCACCGCCATCGCCGCGCTGATGCAGCGCCCGGTCGATGCGGATGTTTCCACCCTCAAGACCGCCTTTTCCGGCTCCGCCCCGCTGCCGGTCGAGCTTTACAAACGCTTCGAAGAGGCCACCGGGGTCACGATCTGCGAAGGCTACGGGCTGACCGAGGCCACCTGCCTCGTCTCCGTCAATCCGCCCAGCGGCGAAAAGAAGGTCGGCTCGGTCGGCGTGCCCTTCCCCTATACGGATGTGAAGATCTTCCACTGCGATGGCGCGGGCGACGTGAGCAAGCTCTGCGGTCCCGACGAGGTGGGCGAGATCTGCGTTTCCAACCCGGGGGTCTGGTGCGGCCATACCTATACCGAGGCCGACAAGAATGCCGATCTCTACCACCACCACGAGGGCAGATGCTACCTGCGTACCGGCGATCTGGGCCGGCTCGATCCGGGCGGCTACCTCTGGATCACCGGCCGCGCAAAGGACCTGATCATCCGCGGCGGCCACAATATCGATCCGGCCGAGATCGAAGAGGCGCTCGCCGGCCACCCGGCCGTGGCCTTCGTCGGCGCGATCGGCCAGCCCGATGCCTTCGCCGGCGAACTGCCCTGCGCCTATGTGGAACTGGTCGAAGGCGCCAGTGTCACTACCGACGAACTGGCCGCCTTTGCCCGCGAACATGTGCAGGAACGCGCGGCGCACCCCAAGCATGTGGAAGTGCTGGACGAACTGCCGAAAACGGCGGTGGGCAAGGTGTTCAAGCCGGCGCTGCGCAAGATGGCCATCACCCGGGTCTATAATGCCGCGCTTGCCGAGGCCGGACTGGCGGCGGAGGTGATCGAGGTCGTCGAGGACAAGAAGCGCGGCCTGGTCGCGCAGCTTCGTGCCACCGGCGAGGTGGACCGCGAGGCGGTGAAAAAGGTCCTGGGCGAGTTCACCCGGCCGTTCGACTGGGTGGACTGATCCGCAAGGGCATGCCTTCGGCGTACAGGATCGTCGCGTGATTCGCCTGTTTGGGGGCCAGAGCCCCCAAACAGGCGATCATCGCCGTAACGCGCAAACTCCTCGTCATCCTCGACGCGATGATCCGCGAAAACAGACCATGTCACACTGCGTAAACAACTCACTTGCCCGCCGGAGGCATGAAATCACCGCGAAGCGACTCCGCCAGACCGGGCGCGCCCCAAAGGGGCGGGGACGGCGGGAGCCGCGTTTGGCTCCCCTGTCCGGAAAATTTCAGTGCATCTTGTCGCTGAGGTCGATCGAGACCACCTGATTGTCGATCCCGTCGATTTCGAGCACGGGGCCGGCAGCCACTGCCTCGACCCCGCAGCGCCGGGTCCAGCGCGGCCAGTTGGCCGGGATCAGCCCCAGCACCTGGGTGGCGCCGAGGTCGCGCGCGGCCTTGGTCATTTCGATCACCAGATGCGCATGTACCCGCCGCCTGATCTTGGCCGGGGTGTCGTGATCGACGAAGATGCGGCTCGATTCCCAGATATGCGGGGCCACCGGAGCCTCTTCATAGAGCAGGTTCGAGGGGATCGAGTCGAGCAGCCCGCGCTGGGCGTCGCGGATCATGTAGGAGTAGATGCCGCAGCGCGCGGTGGTCGGGGTGAGGCGGATGCCGGCATAGACCTTGCCGAGGTGATGCACGGCCACCCAGCGGCTGGCGGGCGTGTCATACTGGTCGTATTCCATGCCCATGGCCTCGGGCAGGTCCCACTTGTTCTGCTCGATGAAGCTCTTGCGGCGGGCGCGAAACACGTTGGCCAGAAGCTCGCCATGGTTGTGCATGTTTTCGAAAGAAAGTGTGGTCGTCTGCATGTTTCCCTCCAGGTTTTGATACAGGTGCCCAATCGGGCGGCAGCGGGGCGGATTTCGGCGCCTCAGAGGAACCGATAATCCTTGGCGCGCTGAATCGCTTCAGCGGTGGTGCGGGCAAAGAGCTTCTTGCGGGCAGAGGCAAGGCGTGCCTTGAGCGCACTTTCGGAAATGCCCAGGCTCGCCGCGCCCTGGGCATGGCGTTGGCCGGAAGCGATCACCCCAAGGGCGTCGATTTCGGCATCGGTGAGATTGTCAGGCGGTTCGGTCTCGTGATGCAGGCGCAGCACCACGCCGGAAATGGCGGCCATTTCCTGATCGGTGAATTCACGGTCGCCCCGGGCCACGCCGGCGATGGTGCGTGAAGATACCGGGCCGCAGGAGACGATGACCCCGTATTTGAGGCCGAACTGCGCGGCTTCCCGGATGATTCCGAACGGGTCGGGCAGATCTACTTCAGACCAGCGCGAAGCGCCGGTGCGCGAGATACCCCATGCCACCAGCGGGTCGCGCAGGCCGTAGGCGTTTTGCGTGTAGTGATCGGTCCAGGCCTGATCGTAGGTCTGGAAGGTCATCATGGGAGAGACGAAACGGATATGCAGGGCCACATAGTAGCCGAGGGGGGCCAGGCCGGCCAGGTCCGCGAGCAACTCGTCAATCACATGATTCCGTCCCATATGGTTAATGTTGGGAGAAAACCGGGAAATAACAACTGTAAATTGTGGCCTGACGCATGATTGTGCCGGTGCGGGTGGTGGATCGTTGCGGTTTTTTGCACAATGAAAACTCCTCTGCCGATTTTTCGGGCAGGATGCGGTGAGGGGACCTGGCTTCGGCGAGGTCTTCGGGCGGGGCGACGATCTGCGGCAGGCGGCAGGCGGGGATGATTCGCAGCGCTCGTCCGGTCGGCTCCTCCGGGCAGGGCGAATGGTGCTGCTGGGGAGGATTGAACTCCCGACCTCACCCTTACCAAGGGTGCGCTCTACCACTGAGCTACAGCAGCCCGTTTCGTGGCGGCTGATTAGCCGTATTCGTGGGGGGGTGCAAGCGTTATCTGGACGCTTCCGGCGCGCTGGGGTAGAGAGGGGCATGGGCAGCGGCAAGGGCAGTTCATCGACGGCGGGCGCGCGGGCGCAAAAGGACGCGGCGCGCGAGGCGCGGCTGAAGGCGGCGCTCAAGGCCAACATGGCCCGGCGCAAGGCGCAGGCGCTCGCGCGGGCAACCGATGCGGCGGCAGGCAGGGCAAAAGACACGGGCAAGGAATAGGCGGGCAGCATGGACAAGATCATCGTCAGGGGCGGGGGGGCGCTCGCCGGAGAAATCCCCATCGCCGGGGCCAAGAATGCCTGCCTTGCGCTGATGCCCGCGACGCTTCTGAGCGAAGAGCCGCTGACGCTGACCAACGCCCCGCGCCTTTCCGACATCAGCACCATGACCGAGCTTTTGCGTTCGCTCGGCTGCGAGGCTACTAGCCTGCAGGACGGGCAGGTGCTGGCGATGTCGAGCCATAACCTCGAAAGCCATGTTGCCGAATATGACATCGTGCGCAAGATGCGCGCCTCGAACTTGGTCCTGGGGCCGATGCTGGCGCGCCTTGGCCGCGCGGTGGTGAGCCTGCCCGGGGGCTGTGCCATTGGCGCGCGGCCGATGGATATTCATATCCACGGGCTCGAGGCGATGGGCGCCGAGATCGAGCTGAAAGACGGCTATCTGCACGCCAAGGCGCCGCCGGGCGGGCTCCGGGGCGCGGTTTACGAGATGAGCTTTGCTTCGGTGGGGGCGACGGAAAACATCGTCATGGCCGCTACTCTGGCCAAAGGCACCACGGTGCTGAAGAACGCGGCCCGCGAGCCCGAGATCGTGGACCTTTGCACCTGCCTGCGCGCCATGGGGGCCGAGATCGAGGGCGACGGGAGCAGCGAAATCACCATCGAGGGGGTGGATCGGCTGCACGGCGCCACCCATCCGGTGGTGATCGACCGGATCGAGCTGGGCACCTACATGCTGGCGCCGGCCATTGCCGGGGGCGAGGTGGAATGTATCGGCGGGCGGCTCGACCTGGTGACGGCCTTCGCCGAGAAGCTCGATGCGGCCGGGGTCGCGGTGGAGGAGACCGCGCGCGGGGTGAAGGTGCGGCGCGGCTCAGGGCGGCTCAGGGCGGTCGATGTGACCACCGCGCCCTATCCGGGCTTTCCCACCGACCTGCAGGCGCAGATGATGGCGATGCTCTGCACCGCCGAGGGCACCAGCGTGCTCGAGGAGCGGATATTCGAAAACCGTTTCATGCACGCGCCGGAGCTGATGCGCATGGGCGCCGATATCGAGGTCCATGGCGGCACCGCCACGGTGCGCGGGGTCGAGCGGCTGCGCGGGGCGCCGGTAATGGCGACCGACCTGCGCGCTTCGGTGAGCCTGATCCTCGCCGGGCTTGCCGCCGAGGGGGAGACGGTGGTCAGTCGGGTCTATCATCTGGACCGGGGCTATGAGCATCTGGAGCGGAAGCTCGGCGCGGTGGGGGCGCAGATCGAGAGGGTGAGCGGCTGATGGCAGAGGACGCGCGATTCGAGGATGGCGACGAGGCGCCTTTGCGCCTTCTGGCGGCGGATGAAGATGACCTCCGGGTGATCTCGGCGCTGGTGCAGGATGCGGTATTTGCGGCCAGCGAAATGCGCTGGCTTGCGGGCGAGCGGCGCTTCGCCCTGCTGCTCAACCGCTTTCGCTGGGAAGACCCGCTGGTGCGCTCCGGGGCGCGGGCGCCGGAGCGGGTGCAGAGCCTGCTTGTGGCCGAGGACGTGCTGAAGGTGCAGAGCCAGGGCGTGGCCCCCGGCGATGGCGACACGGTGCTGTCGCTGCTCGCGCTTGCCTTCGAGCCCGGCGCGGACGGTACCGGCGCGCTGGTGCTGACGCTGGCCGGCGACGGGGCTCTGCGGCTCGAGGTCGAGAGCATCAACCTGCTCTTGAAGGACGTGACCCGCCCCTACCGCGCTCCTTCCGGCAAGGTGCCCGAACATCCCCTGTGAGCATGTAGGGGCGCTGCCCGCCGCCATGATCGCTCGAACCGGTGGCGCGACCATGGCACCCCCCGGAGTATTTGCCGAAAGATGAAAGGGCGCCTTGAGGGGGCGGGGCCGGGCGGTTATGTGGGGGCGAGGAGAGAGGACATGCCGCATTATCTGAATACCGCCGATGCCGATTTCGAGACCCGCTTTGCCGCGCTTCTGGGGATGAAGCGCGAGGACAGCCCGGATGTGGATGCGGTGGTGGCCGACATCATCGCCGATGTACGCGCGCGCGGCGATGCGGCGCTGATCGAACTCACGGCGAAGTTCGACCGGATGAAGCTGACTGCCGGGCGTCTGGCTTTTTCGCGAGAGGAGATTGACGCCGCCGCCGCCGAGGTGCCCGCCGCCGAGCGCGCGGCGCTGGAGCTTGCCGCCGAGCGCATCCGCGCCTATCACGCCCGGCAGATGCCCAAAGCCGAAGAGCGTTGGCTGGACGAGGCGGGGGCCGAGCTTGGCTGGCGCTGGACGCCGGTCGGCGCGGCGGGGCTCTATGTGCCCGGCGGCATTGCCTCCTACCCTTCCAGCGTGCTGATGAACGCGATCCCCGCGCAGGTCGCCGGCGTGCGGCGGCTGGCGATCTGCGTGCCCACCCCCGACGGCGCGGTGAATCCGGCGGTGTTGCTGGCTGCGCGCCTTGCCGGGGTGGACGAGATCTATCGCATCGGCGGGGCGCAGGCGATTGCCGCCATGGCTTACGGCACCGAGACCATTGCCCCGGTGGACAAGATTACCGGGCCCGGCAATGCCTTCGTCGCGGCGGCCAAGCGGCGGGTTTTCGGCAAGGTGGGGATCGACATGATCGCAGGGCCGAGCGAAATCCTGGTGATTGCCGACAGCGACAACGACCCGGACTGGCTGGCGCTCGACCTGATGAGCCAGGCAGAGCATGACGAAAGCGCCCAGGCGATCCTGATCACCGACGATCCTGCGCTGGCCGAAGCGGTGGCGCGGGCGGTGGAGGCGCGCCTTGCGACGCTTGCGCGGCGCGCGGTGGCCGGGGCAAGCTGGCGCGATTTCGGCGCGGTGATCGTGGTGCGCGACCTGGAGGAGGCGGCGGCGCTCTCGAACCGCATCGCCCCCGAGCATCTGGAGCTTTGCGTCACGGATGCGGATGGGCTGGCGGCCAAATGCAGCGAGGCCGGTGCGATCTTCCTCGGCAAGTGGACGCCCGAGGCGATCGGCGATTATGTGGGCGGGCCCAACCATGTGCTGCCCACGGCGCGTTCGGCGCGTTTCTCCTCCGGGCTGAGCGTCATGGACTTCCTCAAGCGCACGACGCTCGCGCGCATGAGCGCCGGGGCGCTGGCGGTGATCGGCCCCGCGGCCGAGGTGCTGGCGCGCTCGGAGAGCCTGGAGGCGCACGGCCTCAGCGTGAGCGCGCGCCTTGCGCGGCTCAACGGGACGCGGCTGGACGGGGGCGGGGATGACGACTGACCGTATCAGCCATATCGAGATCGACGAGACCGGGCTCGCCGCGCCCACGCCGGCGATCGAGCAGGAGCGGCGGGTGGCGATGTTCGACCTGCTGGAAGAGAACCGCTTCGCCCTGCCCGCGCGCGGCGACACGCAGCCGCCGGTCGGCCCCTACCATCTGCGGCTTGCGATCCGCGACCGCCGGCTGGTCTTCGACATCTCGACCGAGAGCGGCGAGAAGGCGGCGGAGTTCCACCTCTCGCTGGGGCCTTTCCGGCAGGTGGTGAAGGACTACTTCTCGATCTGCGAGAGCTATTTCGAGGCGGTCAAGAAGCTGCCGCCGGCCCAGATCGAGGCGATCGACATGGGCCGGCGCGGGATCCACAACGAGGGCGCGGAGCTTCTGCGCGAGCGCCTGGCGGGCAAGGCCGAGCTGGACAAGGACACCGCGCGGCGTCTGTTTACCCTGATCTGCGTACTGCACTGGGGCTGAGCATGGGGAGCCTGCCGCAATCGGTGCTGTTCTGCTGCGATCACAATGCGGTGCGTTCGCCCATGGCCGAAGCGATGATGAAGGCCTTTTACGGTCAGCGCTGCTATGTGCAGTCCGCCGGCGTGCGCGGCTCGATGGAAGTGGACGGCTTCTCGGTGGCGGTCTGCGCCGAACTGGGGCTGGAGCTTGCGCGCCACCGCACCCGCTCTTTCGAGGAAATGCAGGAGTGGGGCGATGAGCTGACCGGCTTCGACCTGATCGTGGCGCTTTCGCCCGCCAGCCTGCGCATGGCCCAGGAGCTGACCCGCCACGCGGCGGTCGAGGTCGAATACTGGCCGGTGCTGGACCCGACCGGGCTGGGGCGGCGGCGCGAGGAGCGGCTTGACGCCTACCGTCAGACCCGCGACCAGATCCGCGACCGCATGATCGCACGCTTCGGACCGCCCCGGGAGCGGGAAGGGAAGGGCGGGCCGTGAGCGCCTTGGGCCGGCCGTGATCGGCGCCGGTGCGGCGGGGGCGATTTTTCGAGAGAAAAATCGTGCCTCCGGCGGGAGTATTTGGCGAAAGGCGAAAGGGAGGCGGCATTTCGGAGCCGGGTGCGGGGCGCGATTGGCCAATCCCCCTTGAAAAGCCCGGCGAAACAGCGCATTTAACCGGTGCCCGGGCGGGCCGGGCGTGCAACGAGTTGAAGGAGACATCATGGCCAAGGAAGAAGAGCTCGAATTTCCCGGTGTCGTGAAGGAACTCCTGCCGAATGCGACATTTCGGGTCGAGCTGGAAAACGGCCATGAGATCATCGCGCATATGGCAGGCAAGATGCGCAAGAACCGCATTCGCGTGCTGGCAGGCGACAAGGTGCAGGTGGCGATGACACCTTATGATCTGACCAAGGGGCGGATCAATTACCGCTTCAAGTAAGCCGCGCCTGATCCTTGGCTCGGCTTCGCCCCGGCGGGCGGAACTGCTGGGGCAGCTGGGGCTGGCGGTGGATGCGATACGTCCGCCGGAGGTGGACGAAGCACCGTTCAGGGGCGAGCTTCCGCGCGCCTATTGCCGGCGCATCGCCGCGCTCAAGGCCGCTGCCATGCAGGTGGCGCCGGGCGAGGTGGCGCTGTGCGCCGATACCACCGTGGCGCTGGGTCGGCGCATCCTCGGAAAGCCCGCCGATGCGGCGGAGGCCGAGGCCTTCCTGCGCCGGCTCTCGGGGCGGCGTCATCGGGTGATCACTGCCCTGGTGGTGCGCAGCGCCGAGCGCGCCTGGGCGCGCGACGTGGTGACCACGGTCAGAATGAAGCGCCTCTCGGAAGTGGAAATCCGCGCCTATATCGCCAGCGGCGACTGGCAGGGCAAGGCCGGCGGCTATGCGATCCAAGGGCCGGCGGGCGCCTTCATCCCGTGGATCCAGGGCAGCTACTCGGCGGTGATGGGCCTGCCGCTGGCCGAAACCGCACAGCTGCTCGCAGCGGCCGGCTACCCGGTCTTCGGAGCCCGTGCATGAAGGGCCGGCTGATCGCGCTTGACATGCTGGCCGGGCGCAAAGCCGCGGCGATGCTCGAAGACGGCGTGCTCACCGATCTGCTGCTGGACCCGGCTGATGACAGCGCCCCGCGCCCCGGCACCATCTTTCGCGCCATTTGCGACCGGCCGATGAAAGGGCAGGGTGGCATGATGCTGCGCCTGCCCCGGGGCACGGCCTATCTTCGCCGGGCCAAGGGGCTGAGACCCGGGCAGGCGCTGCTGGTGCAGGCCACCGGCTGGGCGGAGGAGGGCAAGGCGGTTCCGGTCACCGAGCGCCTGCTGTTCAAGAGCCGCTATGCCATCGTCACCCCCGGCGCACCGGGGATCAACCTCTCGCGCCAGATCCGCGACGAGGAAGCGCGCATGCGCCTGCTGGAAATCGCCCATGCGGTGATGGAGGCGAGTGATGACGGCACCGGGCTGATCCTGCGCTCGGCGGCCGAAGAGGCGGATGCGGAGGCGGTGGCCGCCGATATGGAAGCCATGCGCGACCTCACCCGCAAGGTGCTGCAGGAGGCCGGCGGCGACACCCCCGAAGCCCTGCTCGAAGGCCCCGACGCCCACCTGCTGGCCTGGCGCGACTGGCCCCGACCCGACCTCTTTGCCGAGACGCCCGGCTGCTTTGTCGAATATGGGCTCGATGACATGATTTCAACAATTCTCGCTCCAAAACAGCCTCTGAAGGGGGGCGGATTTGCACTTATCGAACCTACTCGGGCCTTCGTGGCCGTGGACGTGAATACCGGTGCCGATACCTCCCCGGCCGCCGGGCTCAAGGCCAATATTGCCCTTGCCCGCGACCTGCCCCGGCTGCTGCGCTGCCGGGGGCTCGGTGGGCAGATCGTCATCGACTTCGCCCCCATGCCCCGCAAGGAGCGCCGCCAGGTCGAGCAGGCCCTGCGCGCGGCTTTTCGCCGTGACGGTATCGAGACTTCCCTTGCCGGCTGGACGACGCTGGGTAATTTCGAACTGCAGCGCAAACGCGAGCGCCTGCCCCTCGACGAGCTTGTGCCCTGACCCTTTCATTTTTCCGAAAAATACTTCCGCCGGAGGCACGGTTTTTCTGCGAAAAATCGTTCTCCGCCAATGCCTCCCGCCTTGGGGCGAGAGAGGGAAGGACCTGCTGGCGAGGTTTTCCGGCACGCCTGATTTTCGCAAATTTCCCTCTGGACATGGCTCCACGACACGTCTAGAAGACCGCGACCCCGGCGGCTTTGCCGCCATACCCGTGCCCGGGTAGCTCAGGGGTAGAGCAGTGGACTGAAAATCCTCGTGTCGGTGGTTCAAATCCGCCCCCGGGCACCATTTTAATCCTAAATTATCAATAAAAACAGATAGATGGCGATAATTTCAGAAATCCCATCCACCCCTCAATCCACCCAATGCCGCCGGTTGCCCGTATTTGGCGGGGGTATGGCAACCTTGCTTGTCAAAAGGTTTTCGCCCCGGCACATTTGGGCAAGCCCCTCACTTATAGGAAAGAAAACGATTGATGTCTGACAACGATTGCGCCCGACTTTATGAAATCACCCGGCGCTGGGCGGACAGGATCAGGCCCGACGAAGTGCCGGAGGACATTCCGGTCAAGCGCTTGCCAAGGTCCACCTATGGTGGGGACAATCCCTATAACGGCTTTACCGGGGCCGAGCGGCGCAGGGGCGAACAGGTGGGGCAGGTTCTGCGCCGAAACGGGATCATTGCCAAACCCGCCGCTTGTGACATCTGCGGCAAGACCGAGCGGATCGGCTATCATGGCGAGGATTATTATGATCCGTTTTCCATGGCGCGGGTTTGTTTCCCCTGCCACATGGCCATTCACCGGCGTTTCAAATCGCCGGAAAAATGGCAGGCCCTGCTTGAGAAGAACGCCCACAGCCCATTTATCGAGGAGTTCCGCGCTCTGCCGATGCAGGAGGTCGATTTTGCCGCCTGGCTGCGCGCCAACACCCCCGGCCCCCATGATATGGTCCGGCGCGTCTGGCCGGATCGGGAGGTGCCGGATTACAAGCCCCGGCCCAACAAGGTCTTGCGTGCCATCGAGGCTGCGCAGCCGACAGAAACCGAGTGGAAGCTTTTGCGGGTGCTGCGGGAAAACCCCGGCGCGACCTCGGAAGGGCTGAGCGCAAAGATAGGCTGGCAAGGGCAGGCGTGGCACCTGAAATTCGGCCAGTTCTGCCGCCGGTTGGAAGCCGACCTCGGCCCGGCTCCGTTTGCCGATACGCGCAAGGACGATGCGGGGGAGCCTGCAAAATTCTATATCGGCCTGCTGGCGGATTTTGATAACGCCACCCGAGGGTTTACCCTGCGCAAGGATGCGGCCAAGGCGCTTGATCAGGTGTTTGGGAATTAGCCCAGGCGCAGGGTTTTTCACCAGCGGAATTTGCAACGAGTTGCACGAAAACCCCGTTTTCAGGGGCTGTAATAGAAGTGTATCACAGTAAGGGCTCGGTTGCCGAAGAGCAATGCCCGAAAGTTGGTGATGGGGTGATTGGGTGGCATATCATGGCGG
>JALTZY010000187.1 GCA_027045905.1 Paracoccaceae bacterium | reverse complement strand
CCACGAAGGAGCGGTCATGGGCCGAATGGCGCAGATCGTCCCAGGCCCGCGTCGGCACCAGATTGCCGAGCCGGAGCCGAAACGCCGCCAGCGCCTCGGGAAAGGGCTTGCGGAAGGTGGCGGTGAGTTTCGGATCAGCCACGCTCCGCCTCCACCTCGGCGCGCCCGCCGGCCTCGGCTGCCATCATCGCTTCGGCGAGCAGATCGGCAAGCGGGGCGTGGTCGATATCGCCGAAGGCCTGAAGCAGCATCTGCTGGGCTTCGCCGAGGTCGGAGGCAGCCGCCAGAATGGTCTCGATCTGCTCCAGCATGGCCTGCATCGGCGCATGCGCCTCGCGGGCAAGGCGCTCGGCCAGCAGATCGGCGGGATCCGGCGTTTCAGCTTCACGCGCTGAGCGGCCCTGAGAGTGCGTTTGAGCCGCCTGATGGGCCACACCACCCGGAAAGCCGAAATAGCGTTTAATTTCGCCGGAAAACCGTTTAATTTTCGAAGTCTGATCCGGGGCCTCGGCCCCGAGGGCCGCCGCGGGCGGGTTTGGGGCCGGATTGGCGGAAATTTCGCCCAGGATTTCGTCTCCGGCATCCGGTTTTGTCAGCCCCAGCTTGTCGCGCACCTCGCTGGCCGAGACCTTGAAGCCAAGCGGCACCAGCGTGCCGAGCGCGGCGGTGAGCTGGGCGATGTCCTCGGGCTCGCGCCGGGCGATCACGAGGCGCGGATAACGCGGGCGCGGGCCATATTCGAGCTCGACCCAGGGCCGGATCAGGTCGCGGTTGAGGATCGCCGCCAAAGCGCGGGCATCGGCGCGCTCGAGATCCTCCTGCACCTCGCGATGCTCGCGCCCGGACCCCAGCCCGCCGACCACCGCATCCGTGGTCGCGGTCTGGCCCAGCACCGCCTTCGATATCTGCTGGTCGAGCCAGTCGGAGCGCTCCTTGTAGAGCCGATGCGCCGAGCCGACGTTCTTTGCCTCGACAAAGTCGATCGACATGGTGTCGGGAATGATGCCGGCGCAGTCTCCGGCGATATTGGCCACGGCGCGAAACAGCGTGTCCTTGTCATCTTCGCTGGCCCCCGGCGCCCATTTGCCGATCCGAAGCGGCTGGCCATAGGTCTGGGTGAAGATCGCCCAGTCGCGCTGGGTGAAAGCCTTGAACATCCAGCCCCAGGCGGCAACGCGCGCAAGCCCCGAGCGCAGGGCGAGGCCGGACTTGGCGCCGATCCGGGCGAAGATGAACTTGAACGGGGTGAGCGGCTCGTGCGTGCCGTCATCGGCAAGCTGCATCGGCGTGGCCAGATCGTGCCAGGCGAAGCGGAACCAGCGCGGATCGCGCCATTCCAGCCGGTCGGGCCGCCATTGACCTTCCGATGTATCCCAGATGATCTCGGTGAAGGAATAGCCCTTGCCGATGCAATCGAGGATGTCGAACACCTCTTCGGTCAGTTCGTCGCGCGTGAGCCAATCGCTGATCATGTCGGCGATCTTCACATCCTCGGCTTCGTCCGAGGCCGCTTCGACCCTGATTTCGATCTGCGCCACCGAGCGCTTGCGGGTGGACAGAACCGCCAGATAATGCGGGTCGCGCTCCTCGATGATCTCGGCCAGTTCCAGATAGCGCACCGGGTCGCCCTGATCGGCTTCGCGCAGGATCGTGGCCAGCCGCAGCGGGTCGAGACCATCGGCGGGCGTGCCGGAGATCGGCGAGCGGATGCCGGTGATGGTGGGGGCGGCGATCTCGCGGGCAAGTTCGCGCTTGCGCACTGGTTTGCCCCAGCGGTCGAGCAGTCGGGGTTTATCCGGCATGTGGCGTCCCTTCCGTGTCTATACCGGCGCCCTCGACATCCACAGGTTCAAACCTGCCATCGATGAACTCTTGGGCGTCGCGCGCTATTGGTCCTCGCACCTGCACGGCGTCCCGGTTATTCAGGCGGCGATAAAGGATCCCGGGGCGCCATGTTTCCTCCAACTGGCACCACCCAACAATGACATAGAGATGCCCCGTTTTTCTGTGCCGCCATACCGTCCCGGCTTCCATTCTCTCAAACATCGGGCTCATCAAATCGCTCCTTTCAGCTCCGCACCCAGCGGCGGGCGCCACCAGGGCCGGGTTGTGCCCGGATCATCCTCGGGCCGGTCGGCCATCTCGCCGGGCGGCGGCGGGGTGCTGCGAGAGACCCCGCGCCAGCCATATTCCACCGCCCGCTTGCGCGAGGCGAAATGCGCCAGAGCCAAGGCGATCAGGTAGTCGCCATGGCGCTTCTTGCCTTTCACGCCCTCGCGCAGGGGCGGCACCCGGGGGGTGCCGCGCACCAGCCGGGCGGCGCGGATGTCGGCGAGGTGCTCTTCGTCGGGCGCGATGGCGATCCGGTCATCCTCGAAGGCGGCCTTCAGCGGCGGCATTTCCAGCCGATACCATTCCTCGGTGAACTTCACCGCCCAGATCAGGCCCGGCCCGTCCTCGCTTTCGCGCAGGCCGAAGCGGCGGCCCATTTCCTCGGCCACGATCCAGCCCATGCCGGTGGCATCAAAGGCGGCCCCCAGCAGGCGCGCCTTCACCCGCTCGAGGATCATGCCCACCACCCTGATCTGCTCCTGGCCGGGCACGCCGCGCATCTCGACCGAGAGCGCTTCCACCCGTTTCAAGCCCGCTTCAATGGCGAGTAAATCGAACACGGAAAGGTCCGCCACCCGGGCAAAATCGAAGCCGCCGGCATAGCGCGGGGCCATGTCCAGCCGCCCCAGCGCCTCTTCCAGCTCCTCGAGGAAGGGCGTCATCAGCGATTTCTGCTCAAGATCCGGGCGCTGCAGGTAGTCAGGCGGCAGCTCGAGGCGCAGGATCGGGGCCGTGCGCGCGGTCATGCGCGCCTCGATCAGCGGTGCGGGCAGCCAGGCACCGGAGCCGAGGCTCGGAATGCAGAACAGTTCCTCGTCGGCGCCCTCGCCATAGAAGTCGATGATCTCCTGACGCCAGGCCGCCTCGGCTTCGGGCGACCAGTCCTTGCCGGTGACCAGGCAGATGCGTTGATACAGCCCGTCACGCAGAGCATCGTCGAGATCGACGCGCATGTGCCTGTATGGCAGGCGGCCGGCGAGAATGTCCTGTATATGGGCATTGAAGGGGTTTTCGG
>JALTZY010000186.1 GCA_027045905.1 Paracoccaceae bacterium | reverse complement strand
GGGTCGGGGTTTGTGCCGTGAACGCGATCATCGCCGAGCTGCGCAGCCATGGCGCCGAGATCACCTGCCAGCGGCGCAAGCAAGGCGGGCGCTGGCGGTTTTATTACCAGATGACGAAGGGGCCGAATGATGCGTAAGGCGCACGAGGAAAAGGACATCCTGATCTCGGAAATTTCCGTGCGCGATGACCGGGTGACACCGCTCAATGATGACGCTGTAAAACTGATCGAACAATCGGTCTATGAGGAGGGTGCATTTCGAGATGCCATTCATGTGCGCAAGCTGCGCAAGGGATATGAACTGATCGACGGTCGGCACCGTCTGGAAGTGGCCCGCAAGATGGGCTGGCCACGCATTAGCGCGAAGGTATGGCATGGCACCCAGGATCAGGCACGGTTTATGGAAGCCAGTGCCAATGTGACATTCACCCATATGGCGCCGCTTGATCTGGCGAGGAGCTTGGCTGCGCGCAAGGCAGCATATCTGAAGTTGCACCCGGAAACGAAGGCAGGTGTGGCTGGCGCCGAAGCGCGCTGGAATGCGCAAGCGACGAAAATGTCGTTCGCATCGTTCATGGCCGAAATCCTGGGTGTGTCTGTTCGCCAGATCGAACGGATCATCGCCGCAGGTGAGCATCTGACTGACGAGGAAGCAAAGCAGCTTGCCGGCGCACCGAAGCGCGTTGCCATGAAAGACCTCGCCGAGATCGGCAAGATCGGCGCGCCGGAGGAGCGGGCTTTTGTGGTGCGGGCGCTGGCGGCGGGGGAGGCGAAGAATGCCAGTGCTGCGCGCAAGGCCTGGAGCCGGGCGCAGCATGGCGAGGAAGCCGAGGCCACTGACAAGGTGGAGGCGGCGCACAAGGCGCTGGTGGCGGCGTTTCGCCGGGCACCGACTGAGGCGCAGCGCCGCTTCGTGGCCACGGAGAGCGCGCGGATTTTCCGCTACCTGAAAGAACTGGATGGAGGGCTGGCCGAATGAGAGAACCCTCCCGCATCTGGTGGAGTGCTGCCGAGATCGCCGAGGCCGGGCTGCCGGACCTGCCTTCAACGCGGCAGGGCGTTGAAGCCCATGTGAAGCGGCTGGGATGGCGCGCCGACAAGGCCAATGCGCGCCGGCGCGCCGGGCGCGGGGGTGGCTGGGAATATCACTGGAAGCTGTTTCCGATGGCAGCACAGCGCGCGCTGAGCGCGCAGGCGGCGATGGAGAGCCGCCGGGCGCCGGTGGAAAGCAGCGACGAGGCCTGGGCGGCTTTCGAGGCCCTGCCGGAGCGGATCAAGGCGCGCGCCCGGCACCGGCTGACGGTATTGCAGATGGTTGAGGCGCTGGAGCGGGCCGGTCAGAGCCGCAGCCTGGCGGTGGGCGAAGCCGCCCGGGTGCTGGGCGCTTCGGAGCGCGCGATCTGGCGCTGGCGGGGCATGGTAGAGGGGGTGGCCCCGGCCGATTGGCTGGCCCATCTGGCCCCGCATTACCGGCGCGCTTCTCGCCCGGCCACCCGGCGCGCGGCGGTCGAGTTCATGCGCCGGTTGAAATCCGATTACCTGCGCCTGAGCCAGCCCTCGTTCAGCGCCTGCTGGCGGCGCGCCCGGCGCTATTGCGAGGCCAGGGGGCTCGATTGGCTGACCGAGCGCACCGCCCGCCGGCGGCTCGAGCAGGAGGTGCCGCGAGTGACCCGGATCTTCGCCCGCGAGGGCGAGGCGGGGCTTGCGCGCTGCTTTCCGCCGCAGATCCGCAGCCGGGCCGAGATGGGCGCGCTCGAATGGGTGGATGCTGATTTTCACAAGTTCGACGTTTTCGCGCGCTGGCCCGACGGCACCATCTCGCGGCCCCAGCTGGTGGCGTTTCACGATATCTACAGCGGCAAGGTGCTGTCCTGGCGGGTGGACTGGAGCCCGAACAAGGTGGCGGTGGCCGCCGCCTGGGGCGATCTGGTCGCGGATTACGGCCTGCCCGAGCATGTTCTGTTCGACAATGGCCGGGAATTTGCCAACAAATGGATGACCGGCGGCGCGGAGACGCGGTTTCGCTACAAGCTCACCGAGGACGAGCCGCTGGGCATCCTCGCGCTGTGCGGGGTCAAGATCCACTGGGCCACGCCTGCCCATGGGCAGGCCAAGCCGGTCGAGCGGGCCTTTCGCGACTTTGCCGATGCGATATCGCGCGATCCCCGTTTCGAAGGGGCCTGGGTGGGCAACCGGCCCTCGGCCAAGCCCGAGAATTACGCCTCGCGCGCGATCGAGATCGAGGAATTCATCCGCGTGGTGGCAGACGGGATCAACGAGCACAATGCCCGGCCCGGTCGCAGATCGGAGACCGCGCAGGGGCGTTCGTTCGACGAGACCTTCGCCGAAAGCTATGCCAGCCGGCCAATCCGGCAGGCAACCGAGATGCAGAAGCGGCTCTGGCTGATGGGGCAGGAAGTGCGCAAGCTGCATGCGGGCCATGGCCGGGTCACGCTCATGGGCAACACCTATTGGGCCGCCTGGATGAACGAATATGCCGGCCAGAAACTGGTGCTGCGCTTCGATCCCGAGGATCTGCATGCCGGCCTTCATATCTACGACCGCGAAGGCCAGTATCTGGGCTTTGCCCCCTGCGAGGTGGCCGAGGGCTTTGGCGATGCGGCAGCGGCGCGCAAGCTCGCCGCCAAACGCGCGCGGATCCGCAAGGCCGAGCGCAAGCTGCTCGAGCAGCATCGCGAGCTTTCCGCCGCCGAGCTGGGCCAGGGGATGGACGAGACCGTCACCGATCCGGCGCCGCTGCCGGCGGCCAAGGTGGTGCGCGGCGATTTCGGCGCCAAACCCGCAGGCGGCGCGCCTCTGATCCGCCGCCCGGAATGGCGCGAGGATGAAGACCCGGAAGAGCGCGCCCGGGTGCTGGAATTTCAAAAGCAGTTCAAGGCCCCGGCAGAGCCGGTGGAGGAAGAAACCCCGCGCGAACGATATGCGCGCGCCCGTGACCTCGAGCAGCGTCTCGAGCGTGGAGAGGCGGTGGGCGCGGCCGAGGCGCGCTGGCTCGAGCGCTACCGGACCAGCGCCGAATACCGGGCCGAGAAGGCGCTTGGCGAGAAGTTCCCGGGCATTTTCTCGGGGCTGAGATGAAACGCGCCGCCATGTGCATGGTCGAGATCCACA
>JALTZY010000185.1 GCA_027045905.1 Paracoccaceae bacterium | reverse complement strand
TTCTCATACGGCCCATGATAACCTCAAAGTTGGTTATCTAGGACAGCCCCAAATGCAATAATCGGACCGCCTGAGAAACGCCGTTGCCGGATTCGCGCTCCGTTATCCCGGTTTCTCGTGAGGTTCAGGAGGCAGGCCCGTGCGGCTGCATGCCCGCGCTCGGAGGATTCTGAGGCCGGCCTGCCAGGCTGCGCGCAAGGCTGCACCATTGTTCGAGGTGGATTTCCTCGGGGCGCTGGGTGGGTTTGATCCCGGCGGTGGCGAGGCGGTCTTCGAGGTCCGGGGCAAGCCCCTGGAGCGAGGCGCGTAGCATCTTGCGCCGCTGCTGGAAGGCGCGCGCGGTGAGGCTTTGCAGGACGCGGGCATCGGCCGGGTAGCGTGGCGCGGCAAGGGCGGTGAGGTGGACCACCGCCGAATGGACCTTGGGTGGGGGCGTGAAGGCCTGGGGCGGCAGTTCCATCACCACCCGCGCATCGGCGCGCCATTGGGCGAGGATCGCAAGCCGCCCATAGGCCTTCGAGCCGGGGCGCGCGGTGATGCGCGCGGCGACTTCGCGCTGAAACATGAGCGTGAGGCTCTCCCAGAAGGGGGGCCATTGGGGCGGGCTGAGCCAGCGGGTGAGCAGCTCGGTGCCCACATTATAGGGGAGGTTGGCGACCACCCGGATCGGCGGGGACAGGTAGGCGCTCGGGTCGATTTCGAGCGCGTCGGCATTGAGCACTTCCAGCCGGCCCGGATAATGCGCGGCGATTTCGGCGAGCGGGGCCATTGCGCGCGGGTCCTTTTCCACCGCCAGCACCCGGCGCGCGCCTTCGGCCAGCAGCGCGCGGGTGAGGCCGCCGGGGCCGGGGCCCACTTCGAGCACGTCGGAGGCGCTGAGGTCACCGGCCTTGCGGGCGATCTTGGCGGTCAGGTTCAGATCGAGCAGGAAGTTCTGGCCCAGCGCCTTTTTCGCCGTCAGTCCGTGGCGGCGGATCACCTCGGCGAGCGGGGGCAGGGAATCGATCGCGCTCATGGGCGCGCGCTCGCCATGACGCGCGCAAGGCGCAGGGCCGCGATCAGCGAGCGCGGGTCGGCCGTGCCGGTGCCGGCAATGTCGAAGGCGGTGCCGTGGTCGGGCGAGGTGCGCACGAAGGGAAGCCCCAGCGTGGTATTGACCCCGCGGGCGAAGTCCAGCGTCTTGATCGGGATCAGGGCCTGGTCGTGATAGGCGCAGATGGCCACATCGTAGCGCGCCCGCGCGGCGGGGTGAAACATGGTATCGGCGGGCAGCGGGCCGGCGAGGCTGAGGCCCTCGGCGCTCAGGCGGGCAATGAGCGGGGCGATCCAGTCGCGCTCCTCGCTGCCCATGGCGCCCTCTTCGCCCGCATGGGGGTTCAGCCCGGCAATGGCGATGCGCGGGGCCGGCAGCGCAAAGTCGCGCTGCATCGCCCTGTGGGTGATGCGGATCACGCTTTCGAGCAGCGCCGGGGTGAAGGCGCGGGGCACTTCAGAAAGCGGGATGTGGATGGTGGCGGGCACGACCTTCAGCGCCTCGCAGGCGAGCATCATTACCACCTGGTTGGGGGCAAGTCCGGCAAGATCGGCGAGAAACTCGGTATGGCCGGGAAAGGCGAATCCGCCGTCCGCCTGCAGCGCCTTCTTGTGGATCGGGTTGGTGGTAACGGCAGCGGCGCGCCCGGCGCGGGTGAGGGCGACCGCTTCGCGGATGGCGGCGATCACGTGGGGCGCATGGGCCGGATTGGCGCGGCCGGGATTGCGCGGCGCGCCGAAATCGCGCGCGAGCACCGGGAGGCCGCGGGGCATGGCGGCCGGGGCCTGTTCGGGGGCCTCGATCGGCACGACCGGGGCCGAGGCGGGCAAGAGCGCAGGGTCGCCTATCAGGAAGAAGCACTCCTCTTCGCGCAGCGCCTGCCAGGCCGGGCCGGTAATGTCCGGGCCGATCCCGGCCGGCTCGCCCATGGTGAGCGCGATCGGTTTCTGGTCCATCAGCGGTCGTAATATTCGATGAAGGCATTGGCCTTGAGCTCGGCAAGGAAGCTCTCGGCCCTGGCGACCAGCTGCTGGTTGGCCAGCTGCTGGCGGACCTGTTCGCGCGAAATCGCCTCGGTGGGTACATTGGTGCGGCTGCACAGCATCAGCACCACCAGGGTCTGGCCGCCATTGCGGGTCAGCGCGGTGGAAATCTCGCCCTCGTCCATGCGGGCAAGCTCCAGCGAGATATCCGTGGGCAGGGAAGCGGCCGGTTTGGTGGTGATGGTGAGGGCGTTTTCGGGCAAGCCCCTTGCTTCGGCATGGAGGTCTTCGCAGCGGTCGGTTTCGGCGTCGAGGCGGGCGGCCAGGGCGAGGTTCGCTTCGCTGCGCCCGCCCGGCAGCAGCAGGGTGGCGTATTCGATCTGCCGATTTGCGGTGCTGGCGCGCGGGATCTCCTTGCGGTCGCGCAGCAGAAACAGCGCGATCCGGTCGCCGGCGTCGATCGGCGGGGTCACGTCGCCCGGCTCCATGGAGCGCAGCATCCGCGCCAGCGCCGGGGGCAGGCTGGAAAGCGCGCGCCAGTCCACCTCGCCGCCCTGGCGCCGGCTGGGGGCGATGGAATATTGCCGCGCCGCATCGGCGAAGTCCTCGACCGACTCGATCTGGCGCAGCACCCTGGCCCGCTCGCGCGAGGCGCGCTTGTTGGCCGGCGTGTCGGCGGGCAGCATGATCTCCGACAGCAGCACCCGGATGCCGGGCTCGGGGGTGGCATTGGCGATGGCATTGTCGATGCGGACCTCCGAAAGGCTCAGCCCCGGAGCGAAGCGCTCGCGCACCACCTTGCGCCAGATCAGCCCGTTGGCGACGAAATCGCGGAAGGTCTCGGCGGCGACCCCGCCCTGGCCGAGCGCGGCGACGAACTGCTCGGCGGTCAGGTTGGCGCGGGAGGCGAATTCCTCCATGCCGGCGAGGATTTCCTCCTCGGTCAGGCTCAGGCCCATCTGCCGGGCCACCTGCGCCTGCAGGCGCTCGCTGACCAGTTGGTCCAGCGCCAGCTTGCGGATGTCGCCGGGGGCTCTGAGCAGGGTGAGGAAGGTCACCCGCTGGGCAAGTTCGTAGCGGGTGATCACGCTGTCATTGACCCGCGCGACGGGGGCGAACAGGTTTTGCGTCAGGGCCGGGGCGGGGG
>JALTZY010000184.1 GCA_027045905.1 Paracoccaceae bacterium | reverse complement strand
GCCCGCGCCCCGGCCCCGGCGCGCGGCGATCAGAGAGGCGGATCGCGAGATGATCCGCGCGGCGGTGATCTACCGCGACGAACACCTGATCGCGCTCAACAAGCCCGCCGGTCTGCCGGTGCAGGGGGGTACGAAACAGGCGCGCCATGTGGACGGGCTCGCCGAGGCGCTCCGCTTCGGTGGCGACAAGCCGCGCCTTGTCCACCGGCTTGACAAGGACACGTCCGGCCTCCTGCTCCTGGCCCGCAACCCGCGCGCCGCCAGCGCGCTCAGCCGCGCCTTTCGCGACCGCGCCACGCGCAAGATCTACTGGGCGCTGGTCGCCGGCCTTCCGGTGCCGCGCATGGGCTCGATCCGATTCGGGCTGCTCAAGGCCCCGGGCCACGGTCGAGCGGGCGAGGGCGAGAAGATGCGCCTCGTCCACCCGCGCGAGGTCGCGACCACCCCCGGAGCCAAGCATGCGCTTACCGATTACGCGGTGTTGGAAAATCTCGGCGGGCGCGCCGCCTGGCTGGCGCTGGTGCCGGTCACCGGGCGCACCCACCAGCTGCGCGCCCACATGGCCGGGATCGGCCACCCGATCATCGGCGACGGCAAGTATGGCGGCGCCTCGCAGGAAAACCCGGGCGATGGCTGGGGCGCGGGTGTCGGCGGCGAGATCAGCCGCAAGCTGCACCTGCATGCGCGCAGCCTCACGCTCACCCATCCCTTTACCGGCAAGAAGCTGACCCTGACCGCGCCGCTGCCCGCCCACATGGCCGAGAGCTGGGCCGCGCTGGGGCTCAGCGAGGCCGGCGTGCCGGCCGATCCGTTCGAGGAGGGCGCATGAGGATGAAGCGTTTCTGGAAAGAGGTCCGAACCCCGGCGGCCGAAGGCGGCTTTGCGGTGACGCTGGATGCCCGCCCGCTCAAGACCCCGGCCAAGGCGCCGATGGTCCTGCCGAGCCAGGCGCTGGCGCAGATGGTCGCCGCCGAATGGGAAGCGGCCGGCGAAGAGGTTGGCCCCGAAGACATGCCCGCTACCCGCATGGCCAATGCGGCGATCGACAAGGTTTCGGCCCAGTTCGCGGAGGTCGCCGAGATGCTCGCGGCCTATGGTGATTCGGACCTGCTGTGCTACCGCGCGCGCGAGCCCGAGGCGCTTGTTGACCTGCAGGCCGAGAAGTGGGATCCGCTTCTGGACTGGGCTGCCGAGGCACTGGGCGCGCGGCTCGTGCCGGCCACCGGAGTCATCCACCAGCCGCAGGACCCGGCGGCGCTGGCATGTTTGCGCAAACATGTATTTGCCATGAATGCCTTTGAATTATCGGCTTTTCACGACCTTGTGACCATCTCCGGCTCGCTGGTTCTGGCATTTGCGGTCACCAAGTCCTTGCTCGATCATGAAGAATTGTGGGCGCGAGCGATTCTCGACGAACTTTGGCAGGAGCGCCAGTGGGGAGAGGACGCCGAGGCGCTGGCCCAGAGGGCGCGCAAGAAGCGCGACTTTTTTCATGCGGCGCGCTTCTTTGCGCTTTGCAAACAGCCATAGGTCGTGAAGCCCGGTGAAGTGCCGGTCGGGGGAGAATTCCCGTTAACATTCCATTAATATTGGTGATGAATCACTTGACGTTTTTGCCCGTTTGCGGCCACAGTAAGCGCTTGAGAGGGGGAGTTCCTTTCAGCTTTCAAAACTGGCTTCATGCCGGAAAAGCGCCCTTCGGGGCGAACACTCAGGAAGAGGTAAACATGAAAAAATCCGTATTTCTTGGCGCGCTGACGATCGCCGGTCTTGCTGCAACGGCCTCCGTGGCCAGCACGCTCGACGACGTGAAGGCCCGCGGCAAGCTGAACTGCGGCGTATCCACCGGCCTGGTGGGCTTTGCCGCGCCCGACGCCAACGGCCGCTGGAACGGCTTCGATGTCGCGGTCTGCCGGGCGGTCGCTGCTGCGGTTCTGGGCGATTCCGATGCGGTCAATTTCGTGCCCACCACCGGCAAGACCCGCTTCACCGCGCTGGCTTCCGGCGAGGTGGACATGCTGGCCCGCAACACGACCTGGACCTTTACCCGCGACGTGGACTTGAAGTTCGAATTCGTCGGCGTGAACTATTACGACGGTCAGGGCTTCATGGTGCCCAAGTCGCTGGGCGTGTCCTCGGCCAAGGAGCTGGACGGCGCCACCGTCTGCATCCAGACCGGCACCACCACCGAGCTCAACCTGGCGGATTACTTCCGCTCCAACAACATGAGCTACGAGCCGGTGCCGATCGAAACCAACGCCGAAGCCCAGCAACAGTTCCTGGCCGGCGCCTGTGACACGCTGACCACCGACGCTTCGGGCCTGGCCGCTACCCGTGCCGCCTTTGAAAACCCGGACGATTTCGTGGTGCTGCCCGAGATCATCTCCAAGGAGCCGCTCGGCCCGCTCGTGCGTCACGGCGACAACCAGTGGGGCGACATCGTGCGCTGGGTGCTCAACGGCCTGATTTCGGCTGAAGAGCTCGGCATCACCTCGGCCAATGTGGACGAGCTGGCCAAGGGCACCAACAACCCGGAGATCAACCGGATGCTCGGCACCGAGGGTAACTTGGGCGAGATGCTCGGCCTCGACAAGGAGTGGCTGATCCGTGCGATCAAAGTGGCCGGCAACTATGGCGAGATCTTCGAAGCCAATATCGGCGAAAAGACCCCGCTCGGCCTGTCGCGAGGCCTCAACGCCCAGTGGACCGAAGGTGGCCTGATCTACTCGCCGCCCTTCCGCTGAACACATCATGTCAAGGGCGCGGAGAGTCTCTTCGCGCCCTTTTCGCATTCGTGCCCGTTTCAGATAATAAGCATTCCGGGCCCCGGAGCGCGCCGAGCGCCGAACAGCACCGGAAACGACAGGGAATGTCTTCATGACAACTATGACCGACCCGCCCAGGGAGTCGTTCAGGCTATCCATGCTTCTTTACGATAGCCGCTATCGCTCCATGACCATCCAGATCATCGTCCTGATGGGCTTCATGCTGGGGGCCGCATGGCTGATCAACAATGCGGTCCAGAACCTGGCCGAAGCCGGCAAGACCTTTTCCTTCCGCTTCATGAGCGAGCCTTCCGGTTATGACATCAACCAGCGCCTGATCGACTACTCGTCGCGCTCCACACATGCGCGCGCCGCGGTCGTGGGGATCCTGAACACGCTGCTGGTGGCGCTGATGGGCTGTATCGCGGCGACCGTTCTGGGGGTGATCCTCGGTATCCTGCGCCTGTCGAAGAACTGGATGGTCTCGCGCCTGGCCGCGGTCTATGTGGAGGCCATGCGCAACGTGCCGGTGCTGCTGTGGATCGTGCTGACCATGGCGATCATGGTCGAATTCATGCCGGCTCCGCGCGAATTTCGGGGCGAGGAACCGGAAGCGCGCATGTATCTCTTCGACTCGGTGGCCATCACCAATCGCGGCGTCTATATCCCCGAGCCGAAATTCGCCAATGGTCTCGGCGATATCCCGGTCGCCATTTCCCTGCGCTCCGAAGGGTGCGAATCCTATCTCGAGGGCGGCGAACTCGCGGATAGTTGCGGGCTGTTCCAGATCAGCCTGGACCTGTGGCTGATCATCGCCGTGCTGCTTGCCGGCATCTTTACCGCCAAGCTCAACGTCAAGCGCGCCAACCGTATCCAGGCGGCGACCGGTGAACGGCCCAATACGCTCTGGGTCAATCTCGCCGTGATCATCCTGCCGACCCTGGCCGTACTCTGGTATCTCGGCTTCTACCTGGACAAACCGGAGCTCAAGGGCTTCAACTTCCGCGGTGGCATCCATATGCGCAACTCGCTGATCGCCCTGTGGCTGGCGCTCTCGCTCTATACCGCCGCCTTCATCGCCGAGATCGTGCGCGCCGGCATCCTGGCCATCCCCAAGGGGCAGAGCGAGGCCGCTGCTGCGCTCGGTCTGCGTCAGGGCAAGATCATGCGGCTGGTGATCCTGCCGCAGGCCTGGCGGGTCATCTTCCCGCCGCTGATCTCCCAGTTCCTGAACCTGACCAAGAACTCGTCGCTGGCCATTGCCGTGGGGTACATGGACGTGACCGGCACGCTCGGGGGCATCACGCTGAACCAGACCGGGCGCGAGATGGAGACCGTGCTGCTTCTGATGCTGGTCTATCTCGTCATCTCGCTGTCGATATCCTCGGTGATGAATGCCTATAACAGACGCAACGCCCTGAAGGAGCGCTGATCATGTCCGACAAAGTGACTGCCTATGTGCGCACCGAAATGCTGGAAGAAAAGGCGCCGCCTTCGCTCAATACCGGGCCGCTGGGCTGGATCAGGGAGAACCTGTTTCCCAACTGGTTCAGCTCGATCCTGACCCTGGTATCCCTGTGGATCATCTACAAGATGCTGGTCGCCTTCATCCCCTGGGCCTTTGGCGGGGTGTGGAATGCAAGCTCGCTCAACGAATGTCGCGAGATCCTGCAGGGAGTGGATGCGGCCTGCTGGGCGGTGATCCACGAGCGCTTCTGGCAGCTGATGTACGGCTTCTACCCCGATCATCTCTACTGGCGACCGAATCTGGCGCTGATCCTGCTGATCGTGGCTCTGGTCCCGGTGCTGTTCGAAGGCGCCCCGCGCAAGCTGCTCTGGATATCCGTCGCCACCCCCTTCGTCGGCCCCTGGCTGCTCTGGGGCGGCACCATCTGGACCCCGGTCGCCGCGGCGCTGGGCTTCGTGGTCGGGATCGCCGTCTATCGGCTGACTGCAAGCGCGCTGAGCAATCTGGCCGGGCTGGTGCTCGGTCCGCTGGCCGCAGTGATCTGGTGGATCCTCCTCGCCGGGCGCTTCAGCGATCTGGTGTCCTCCATTCTGCCCCTGGGGATCGAGCCGGTCGAAAGCCGCATGTTCGGCGGCTTCATGCTGGCGATTACTCTGGGCATTACCGGCATCGCTGCATCCTTCCCGCTGGGGATCATCCTGGCGCTGGGGCGGCAGTCGAATCTGATCATCGTCAAGACGCTGAGCGTGGGCTTCATCGAATTCATCCGCGGCGTGCCGCTGATCACGCTCTTGTTCGTGGCTCAGGTGATGCTGGCCTATTTCCTGCCCAAGGGCACGGATTTCGACATCATCCTCAGAGTGATGATCATGATCACCCTGTTTGCCGCGGCCTACATGGCCGAGGTGATCCGGGGCGGGCTTGCGGCGCTGCCCAAGGGGCAATACGAGGCAGCCGATGCGCTGGGGCTCAATTACTGGCAGGCCCAGCGGCTGATCATCATGCCCCAGGCGCTGAAGATCGCCATTCCCGGCATCGTCTCCACTTTCATCGGTCTGTTCAAGGATACCACGCTGGTGTCGATCATCGGCCTCGCCGACCCGATCGGCTGGGTGAAATTCATCCAGGCCGACGCCGCCTGGAACGGGATCGTCTGGGAACTCTACGGCTTCGTCGCTCTGGTCTTCTTCATCATCTGTTTCTCGATGAGCCGCTATTCCATGTATCTGGAGCGCAAGCTCGAGACCGGTCACAAATAAAGGGACTACACCATGTCTGAAGTAGAATTCGACCACCACGCCGACCGCTCCAGGATGCAGGTCTCCGACGAGGTCGCCATCGAAGTGGTGAACATGAACAAGTGGTACGGCTCGTTTCATGTGCTGCGCGACATCAACCTCACCGTGAACCGGGGCGAGCGGATCGTGATTTGCGGGCCGTCGGGCTCGGGCAAGTCCACGCTGATCCGCTGCATGAACCGGCTCGAGGAGCATCAGGAAGGCAAGATCATCGTTGACGGGATCGAGCTGACATCGGATCTGAAGAATATCGACAAGGTGCGGCGCGAAGTGGGGATGGTGTTTCAGCATTTCAACCTGTTTCCGCATCTGACCATCCTGGAAAACTGTACGCTTGCCCCGATCTGGGTGCGCAAGACCCCGCGCCGGGAGGCCGAAGAGACGGCGATGCACTTCCTCGAAAAGGTCAAGATCCCCGAGCAGGCGCACAAGTATCCCGGCCAGCTTTCCGGCGGCCAGCAGCAGCGGGTGGCGATTGCCCGATCGCTGTGCATGAAGCCCCGGATCATGCTGTTTGACGAGCCCACCTCGGCCCTCGACCCGGAGATGATCAAGGAGGTGCTCGACACCATGATCGAGCTGGCCGAAGAGGGCATGACCATGCTGGTGGTGACCCACGAGATGGGCTTTGCCAAGGAGGTCGCGAACCGGGTGATCTTCATGGATGCAGGGCAGATCGTGGAGCAGAACGAGCCCGAGGAATTCTTCTCCAACCCGCAGAGCGAGCGCACCAAGCTGTTTCTCAGCCAGATCCTCTGAAGCCGGGCCGGATATGCGCAAGAGGGCGCCTCATCGGGCGCCCTTTTCATGTGAGTTCGCGCGGGACGATGAAATCCACCACCCTGCCCGCGCCGGGCGCCAGCGCTTGCCAGCCGGACAGTTCTAAGTCGAGTACCGTGGTCGCGCCGGTCGGGTAGCGGAGGAAATCAGGGTGGCCGGGCGGCGCTGTCGCAAGGCCGTGGGCCAGCCGGGCACAGCCCGGATTGTGCGCGACCATAATCACTACCGGCGCATGTGCCCCTTGCAGGACTGTCAGCATCTCTCCGGGTTCGGCCAGATAGAGGGCGGGCAGGATTTCGGGCGCCGGGGGATGGGCGAGCCGCGCGGCGATGCGCTCCCAGGTCTCGCGGGCACGGGTGGCACTGGAGATGAGCGCCTGGCCGGGCGCGTATCCCTGCGCCTCCAGCCAATCGCCGATCGCCCGCGCCGCCCTGCGCCCGCGCCCGTTCAGCGGCCGCTCGTGGTCGCCCAGCCCCGGCTCGGCCCAGAAAGACTTGGCATGGCGGGTCAGGATCAGGCGCAGGGTCATGGCGGGCTTTCTCGCGGGTGCGGGTCCGGGGCAGACTGCCACGTCCCTTTCTGCCCGGCAAGCCATCCGGCTCGCCCGGCCCCTGCCATGCAGAGGTTACGGGTCGCGAAACGGCAACAGAAGCGACCAGCCCAGCCGCGCCGGCCGATCATCTTGCCATTTCAGCCCGACCAGCATGTTTTCGTGACCGTCACGGGGCTGACCCGTATAGGTGCCGAATATCCGGTCCCAGACAGACAGGGCAAAGCCGTAATTGCTGTTGAATTCCTGATGGTGAACGGAGTGGTGCACCCGGTGCATGTCCGGCGTCACCAGGAAGATGCGCAGCAGCCGGTCCAGCCGCGGCGGCAGGCGCATGTTGGCATGGTTGAACATGGCCGAACCATTGAGCAGGACTTCGAACAGGATCACCCCCAGCGCCGGCGCGCCGATCAGATAGACCACGCCGATCTTGATCAGCATCGAGGCGGCGATTTCCAGCGGGTGAAAGCGCAGGGCGGTGGTCACGTCGATATCGCGGTCGGCATGGTGCACCCGGTGCAGACGCCACAGCAGCGGCACCTTGTGAAACAGCAGATGCTGCAGCCAGATCGCGAAATCAAGCACCAGCATCGCCACCAGCACCCGCAGCCAGAGCGGCCCTCCGAGCACGTTCAGCAGTCCCCAGCCATGGGCACCCGCGTCCAGTGCCGCACCCACCGCCAGCAGCGGCAGAAAGACCGCCATCGCCCGGGTGGTCAGACTGTCAAGAACGATGATCGCAAGATTGGTGGCCCAGCGGCTCGCGCGCGGCTGCACACGCCGCTTGCGCGGAAACAGCCACTCCAGCAGGGCAAACAGCACGAACAGCCCCAGAAAGGTGGCGAGGCGGATGAGGGCTTCGTTTTCCATGGCCCCAATCTAGGCCCGCCCCGAGCCAGTGCAAGGCGCGAAGCCGCGACCTCTTGTCTTTCATCTTTCGCCAAATACTCCGGGGGTGTGGGGGCTGGCCCCCACCCGATCCCCGTCAGCCTCCCGCCTTACGCGCGGATGATCGAGCCGGCGCCATGCTCGGTAAAAAGTTCGAGCAGGCAGGCATTGGGGGCGCGCCCGTCAAGGATCACCGCCGCGCGCACGCCCGCTTCGATCGCCGCGAGCGCGGTTTCGGTCTTGGGGATCATGCCGCCGGAGATGGTGCCGTCTTCGGTCATTTCGCGGATTTGCGCTGCGCTCAGCTCTGTCAGAACCTCCCCTGCAGCGTTCCTGACACCGGCGACATCGGTCAGCAGCAGTAGCCGGTCGGCCTTGAGGGCCCCGGCAATGGCACCGGCGGCGGTGTCCCCGTTGACGTTGAAGGTCTCGCCCGTACGCCCGGCGCCGACCGGGGCAATGACCGGGATCACCTCGCTGGCGAAAAGCGCGCGGAGGATTCGCGGATCGACTTCGACCGGCGTGCCGACGAAGCCCAGTGCCGGGTCCGACTGCGTGCAGGTCATCAGCCGCGCATCCTTGCCCGAGAGCCCCACGGCGCGCCCGCCCTCGGCATTGATCGCCTGGACGATGCGCTTGTTCACCCGACCGGCCAGCACCATCTCGACCACCTCGACCGTGGCCGCATCGGTGACCCGCTTGCCGTTGACGAAGCGGCTTTCGACCCCTAGGCGCGCCAGCATGTCGTTGATCATCGGCCCGCCGCCATGCACCACTACCGGGTTCACCCCGACTTGGCGCATCAGCACGATGTCCCGGGCAAAGCCGGCCATGGCCTTGTCGTCGCCCATGGCATTGCCGCCGAACTTGATCACCACCGTGGCGCCGTCATAGCGCTGCAGAAATGGCAGAGCCTCGGACAGGGTGCGGGCGGTGGCTATCCAGTCGCGATTCATCTTGCGTTTCTTCATCTGATCAGATCCCTGACCCTTTGTCCGGCTTTTCGCGTCCGGGGGCAAGCCCCGGCGGGCGGTTCAGGCAAGTCCGGCGATGATCGCCCGCAGGGTTTCGATCCCGATGCCCTTGTGCGACGAGGTAAGCAGTATTTCGGGAAAGGCGGCCGGGTGGGTGGCGAGTTTCGCGCGGATCTGCGCCAGGATCCTGTCGCGCTCGCGCTCCTTCACCTTGTCCGCCTTGGTCAGCACCAGCTGGAAGGTGACGGCGGAATTGTCGAGCAGGGTCATGATCTCTTCGTCAACCGGCTTGATGCCGTGGCGCGCGTCTATAAGTACGAAGGCCCGGCGCAGGGAGGCGCGTCCCGAAAGGTAGGCTCTGAGCAGGCGCTGCCATTTCTCCACCACTTTCGGCGGGGCCTTGGCAAAGCCGTAGCCGGGCAGGTCCACCAGATAGGGGCCGCCGGGGGTGGCGAAGAAGTTGATCTCTTGAGTGCGGCCAGGGGTGCCGGAGGTGCGCGCGAGAGCCTTGCGGCCGGTCAGGGCATTGATAAGGCTGCTTTTTCCCACGTTCGAGCGCCCGGCAAAGCAGATCTCGGGGCGGTCCGGCGCGGGCAGGCCGTTCATTGCCACGGCACCCTTGAGAAAGGTGGTCTCGCCGGCAAACAGCTTGCGTCCGGCCTCATGCGCGGCCGTGTCCGGAGGGGCGGCCAGGGGAAAGCTCAGGCGCATCCCCGCGCTCCGGCCTGGGATGCGGCCGCCGGCGCCGGTTTGCCGGGCGAAGCCGGGGTGGCGGGCAGGCGTGGCGGGGGCGTCATGCGTCGTCCTTCGGCTTGCGTTTGAAGCTGCTTAGGATATTGCCGAACACGTCCGGCGTATGTCCATGACTGCGCATGATCAGGTATTGCTGGGCGAAGGTGAGCACATTCGAGGTGATCCAGTAAAGCACCAGCCCGCTGGCAAACTGCCCGAGCATGAACATGAACACCCAGGGCATCCAGGCAAAGATCATCTTCTGCGTGGGATCGGTGGGGGCCGGGTTCAGCTTCTGTTGCAGCCACATGGAGATGCCCAGCAGGATCGGCAGCACGCCGAGCGAGAAGATCGACAGCAGGCTGCCGGGCTCCGGCGGGGCATAGGGGAGCAGGCCGAACAGGTTGAGAATCGAGCTGGGATCGGGCGCGGAGAGGTCGCGGATCCAGCCGATCCAGGGTGCATGGCGCAACTCGAGAGTGACGAAGATCACCTTGTAGAGCGAGAAGAAGATCGGGATCTGCAGGAAGATCGGCAGGCAGCCCGAGGCCGGGTTGACCTTTTCGCGCTTGTAGAGTTCCATCATCTCTTTTTGCAGCTTTTGCCGGTCTTCGCCCGCGCGCTCCTTGAGTTTCTCCATTTCCGGCTGGAGTTCCTTCATCTTGGCCATGGAGACGTAGGACTTGTAGGCGAGCGGCAGCAACGCGGCCTTGACCACGAAGGTCAGGACGATGATCGACCAGCCCATGTTTCCGATCAGCTTGTTCAGGTAATGCAGCAGCGCGAACATCGGCTTGGTAATGAAGAAGAACCAGCCCCAGTCGATCGAATCGATGAAGCGGTAGACCCCTTCGTCGCGTTCGTAATTGCGGATGGTTTCCCACTCCTTGGCGCCGGCGAACAGTCTGCTCTCGACACTGGCCGTGGTGCCGGGGGCGATGTCCAGCGTCTCCAGAGCGGCCCAGGCAGTATAGAGGTCGGCACTCTGGTAATATTTGAGCACACCGTCAAAGGCGGATTCCGCAGCCGGGATCAGGGTACTCATCCAGTAATGATCAGTGAAACCGATCCAGCCATTGCCCGCCGATGGGATCACTGTCGCCGCCGCCCCCCATTTCGGGTCCGGGTCCGCCTTGCGCAGGTCCTTGTAGCCGAGCTCGCTCATTTCTTCGCCCGATTGCAGGATCGCGCCTTCGTGCAGGATGTAGAAGCCGGTAAGGTCTGACGGCATCCCGTGGCGGCGGATCACCCCGTAAGGGGCAAGACGGCGAGGAGTGTCCCCGGTATTATGGACGCTTTGGGTGATCGTGAACATGTATTTGTCGTCAACCGCGATGGTGCGGCGGAAGATCAGTCCGGCGCCATTGTCCCAGATCAGAGTGACAGGCGCGTCGGGGCGCAGGATGTCGCCGCTTTCCAGCTGCCAGAGCGTGGCGGGGCCAGGGACAAGCGCAGGATCGAGTCCGGCGCCGGCGGCCCAGCCGTGGAGCGCATAATAGGCCTCGGTTTCCCCCTCCGGTCGGAACAGGGTGACGATATCGGAGTCCTTGCCCAGATCCACCCGGTAGAGCTTCAGTTGCAGGTCGTCTATCCGCCCGCCGAGCAGAGAGATGGAGCCGGAAAGTTCGGGGGTTTCGATGATTACCCGTGGGGCCTCGGCCAGGGCGGGAGCGATGGCCGGGGCCTGTGCGCCCTGTGCGGGTTCGGCGGCATTGTCGGCAGGGGGGGGGGACGCCTCGTCCGGCAATGCCAGTTCGGTGGCATCGGGTACGGTGAGGTCCGGCTCGGGCTGCTGGGGCGGGAACAGCATCATCCAGATGGTGATCACCAGGAAGCTCAGCAGAGTTGCCAGGATCAGGTTCTTGTTCTGCTCGTCCATTTGGCCCGTACCTCGTGGTTTCCGATGGGGAGGTTCAACAGGGCGGGGACGCAAAGGTCAAGTGGTTTTAGAGCCGTATTCCTCAGGCGGCTGGGGTGAATCGTTTGTCGCGACCGGCACAGGGTATTCGCGATAGGGATGAATTTTCGCGCGAGGGTCAGGGTTCCTCTTCTGGGTGCAGGTGGTTCATGCGCGCTTTTTCAGCGAGGGTGTTCTGGGCAGGTTCTGGTTATGGGAGCGGATCCAGTCGGCCGTGGCTTCAAAGGGCATCGGCTTGCCGATATAATAGCCCTGTACATGGTCGCAACCGAGCTGGGCCAGCATGGTGTGCTCACCCGGTGTTTCCACCCCTTCGCCCAAGGTTTCCACCCCGAGTCTTTCGGCCATGGTCAGGATCGCGGCGACCATGTTTTGCTGGTCCCGGTCCGTGTCCACATGGGTGATGAAGGAGCGATCGATCTTGATCCGGTGCACGTCGAAACGGCGGATATTGGTAATCGAGGCATGGCCGGTGCCGAAATCGTCCAGGTCGATGCGGCAGCCGAGTGAAGACAGGGCGGCGATGTTGCGGGTGGCGACGTCATCTTCGGCATTGGCGACGACGTTTTCCAGGATTTCCAGGGTCAGTCGTTCCGGAGCGATGTCGAAACGGTCCAGTTCCCAGCGGATCTTGTCGAAGAGGTTGGGGTTGCGCAGCTCGTCGGCGGAGAGATTCACCGATACGTTGGGTACCGCGAGGCCGGCCCGATCCCAGTCCCGCAGGGCGGACAGGGATTTGAAAAGCATCACTTCTCCCAGCCGTTCCAGCAGGCCCGCCGCGGCCATGATCGGCAGGAAGATCGCCGGGGATATCTGGCCCTTTTCCGGGTGTTGCCATCGGGCCAGGGCTTCGAAGCCACTCAGGGCGCCGGTGTTGGTGGAAATCTGGGGCTGAAACCAGGCGGTGATCTGACCCTCTTCCAGAGCGGTGAGCAATTCCTTGCCGGCGAACTCGGCGCTGACCGGCTTGCGGTGCATCGAGGCGGTATAGGCGCGCAGCGAGCCGGGGCCGGCTTTCTGGGCGCTTTCCAGAGCGTTTTCGGCTGCCAGGAGGTAGGCATCGGCGGTTTGCGAGGGGGCTCGGCTCGGCAGGACGAAGCCGGCGCAGGCGGTAATCAGGATGCGTGCACCGTCCACCGAAATGGGTTGGCTCACCATGTTCTGCAGGCGCGTGGATATCTGGATCATCGCTTCCAGGTCCATTCTGCTGCCGCCGCGCAGGGCTAGGCCGAACTTCCCGTAACCCAGGCTGACCACCAGGTCTTCCGGACGCAGCATTTCGCGCAGGCGCAGGCCGGTTTCGCGCATGATATGGTCGCCGGCGGCGTGGCCGTGGCGCTCGCGCAGCTGCAGCGCGTCATCCACTTCCAGCGCCATGCAGACCTGCTGGTAATCGGTGCCCTTTGCGACCCGTGCCAAGCCCCGGTCGAGGTGGTGCAGCAGTGCTTCGCGCAGCGGCAGGCCGGTGACCGCATCCGCAGGCCAGCGGCTGAGGTCGCCGGGGCGGGAGGCCAGGCCGGCCAGCGCCAGCAGCGCGGGGAATATGATCGCCAGGAATAGCAGCATCCCTTCGCCGCCGATCCAGAAGGCGCCGAGAAACAGGGCGGGCAGAAAGGCGGTCAGGTAGGGGCCGGCCAGTATGTCATGGGTCTTGCGCCGGAGTTTTCGCGCCATGCTTTCCCGGTAGGGAGTTTCGTAAACATCGCCCATGCTGCGCCTTCCTTTTAGAGCCGGACATTCTCGAACCGGACATTTCCTCGCGCGAGACTACGCGGCGCTGGTCAACCACAGGTTAACGGAAGGCGGCTTAAATGTTCTTTTTTTGTTCAAATTGTTCGGATTGTTTCGGGCATCTGGCAAGGCTTTGAAAATCGAACAATTTCTCGTCCAGCAGGTGGGAAGGTCGGGTATTCATCAGGGCGCGGAACATGACCTGGCGGCGGCCGGGGCTGCGTCTTTCCCATTCATCGAGGATTTTCTTTACCTGCTGGCGCTGCAATCCGTCCTGCGAGCCGCACAGGTCGCAGGGGATGATCGGGTAGTTCATGGCGCTGGCGAAGCGGGCGCAATCCTCTTCGGCCACATGGGCCAGCGGGCGCAGCACGAACAGGTCGCCTTCTTCGTTCAGCAGCTTGGGCGGCATGGTGGCGAGCCGGCCGCCGTAAAACAGATTGAGGAAGAAGGTTTCGAGGATGTCGTCGCGGTGGTGGCCCAGCACCACCGCCGAGCAGCCCTCTTCGCGGGCGATCCGGTAGAGGTTGCCCCGGCGCAGGCGTGAGCAGAGCGCGCAATAGGTGCGGCCCTGGGGGATCTTGTCCATGACGATGGAATAGGTGTCTTCGTATTCGATCCGGTGCGCGACGCCCATGCGTTCGAGAAATTCCGGCAATACCGTGGCCGGGAAGCCCGGCTGGCCCTGGTCGAGATTGACCGCGAGCAGCTCCACCGGCAAGAGCCCGCGCCATTTCAGCTCGTAAAGCGCAGCCAGCAGGGTGTAGCTGTCCTTGCCGCCCGACAGGCACACGGCCCAGCGGGCGCCGGGCTCGACCATGGCGTATTGGTCGATCGCCGCGCGCACATTGCGGATGATGCGCTTGCGCAGCTTGCGAAACTCGGTGCTCTGCGGGGCACCGCGAAGGAGCGGGTGGATGTCGTCGGCGGTATCGCTCATGGCCGCGGTGTAGCCGGGCAGGCCGGGCGGGGCAAGCGGGCTTGTCCGGGACTCTCACCCGGTCGCGGGCTTCCTTGCCGCGCGGTTCGACTGGCGACGCCCGTGCGGGCCGGGATCGGCCCGGGGCGGAGCATTTGCCGGCTTGCCGTGCGGGGCGGCGGGGTGTCGCCTGGCAGAGAGCCGCGATGAGGAGAGGAGCGGGGCCGGTGGTCAGGG